>JAYTEJ010000289.1:0-10321 GCA_043735365.1 Acidobacteriota bacterium | reverse complement strand
CAGACCGACGCTAAGTGATTCGGGCCGGAAACCCCGAACCCGGAATCTCGAACCTGAACCCGGAACCCGGAACCCCGAACCCGGAACCTCCGGCTCATTTCCACCTCGTCAAAATAGTTTCCCTCTGGAATAGCGCGGCGCTGACGGCGATGAGTGCCACCCAGAGGACGGCCAGTGCGGCGGCCACGGCTGACAGCACCGCCGTCGTCACGACGAACGCGCCGGCCACCTGGCCGACGAGCATGACGACCAGCGGCAGCACCAGCAGCACCGCGATCTGCTGGGCGCTGCGCGGATCCTGGACGCGCGACGAGACCGCGATGGTCATCTGCAGGGCGGCCAGCGACGCGAACGGCCCCACCAGGCCGATCATCACCAGCGACCGCGGCGACAGCAGCGCCGCGGCGACCCCGGGGGCGCCGAAGAGCAGCACCAGCCCCAGGTAGATCGCCAGACCCGTGGCCTCGACCAGGAGCGAGGGCAGGAACGATGCCAGCACCTTGGCGATGAGCAGCTCCGCGGTGGTGATCGGCGTGGTCAGCAGCGGCTCCAGCGTGCGGCCTTGCTTTTCACCGACGACGCTGTAGGCCGCGAGCGAGACGGCCCCGACGATCGGCGCGATCAGGAAGAGCAGCAGGAACTGCTGGAACAGGAACGCTTCGGCCGCTGCTCCGGCTGGAAGCCGGGCCAGGAACGGCTGGGTGCGCGCCGCCACCGAGACGACCGCCAGGATGGTGCGGTCCGATGCCAGCGATTCACCCGTGATCCGCGGGATCACCAGCAGCACGAAGAACGGCAGCGCCACACAGATCGCCACCAGCACCACCACCGGCAGCACCGCTGCCGGGTTCGAGCGGAACTCGCGCAGCTCCTTGGCGATGAGCGTCCGGATCCGGGCGGCGCTCATGTCGCGGCAATCGGCGGGGGCGGGGCCGCGGCCTCGTGGTCGCCGGCGAGCAGCCGTAGGTAGACGTCCTCGAGCGGCGGCTCCTCGTCGAAGACCGCGCGAATCGATCCACCGGCCAGCACCAGAGCGCGGACGATCGCCGGTGTGCCGCGTTCGGGGTCGTCGAGCACCATCGAGATGCCGTGCCCGTCGTCGCGAAGGTCGCGTGCGCCGGCGCCCGCGGCGGCCTCCATGAGAGTCGATACCGCCGTCCCCTGGCCGTCGAGTTGGACGATCAACCGGCGTCCGAAGATGCTGCGGCGCAGCGCCGCGGGCTCTCCCACGGCCACCAGCCGCGTGCTGATCAGCGCGACGCGGTCGGCGACGCGCTCGACTTCGTCGAGGTTGTGGGTGGACACCACCACCGCCCTGCCGCGGCTGCGAAGCTCGACGAGAAGATCGCGGACGCCGCGGGAGGTCTGGGGATCGAGGTTGGCGGTCGGCTCGTCGAGCAGGACGATGGCGGGGTCGTGAACCAGAGCGCGGGCGAGTGCCAGCTTTTGTTTCATCCCCTTCGAGAGCAGCCCGGCGCGATCGCCGCGGCGATCCCAGAGAGCGAACTGCCGCAGCGTGCGCTCGACCGCGCCGCGGACGTCGGCCATTGCGAACAGTCGTGCATACACCGCGATGTTCTCGGCGACGCTGAGCTGGTCCCACAGGCCCGGAGTCTCGGTCAGGAAGCCGATGCGCGCCCTCAGTCCGGGGCCGGTCGCGCGGTCGATGGCGACGCCGTCGACCCTGACCTCGCCGGTGGTCGGCGGGATCAGGCCGCCGAGCATGCGCAGCGTCGTGGTCTTGCCAGCGCCGTTCGGGCCGAGCAGCCCGAACACCTCTCCGGCCCGCACCTCGAACGTGACGTCGTCCACGGCGGTGCGGCCGCCGAAACGGCGGACGAGACGGGTGGCGGTCAGCACGCTGTATGGTAACGCGGGACCGCGGCGGCATCCGCTTTCGGCACGGACCCTGCTTGCGCTAGACTGATCCGCCGCACGCCGACTGGCGCGGCGAGGATGGTATCGGGCGGGGAGAACGCAGGAGACATCATGAAGGCATTCCGATTGGCGATTGCGGCACTGGTTCTGATCATGGCGGCGCCGCTGGCTTCCCCTGCGTCCGCGCAGTCGAAGGGCAGCGCAACGCTCTCTGGCAAGATCGTGGACGATCAGGGTCAGCCGGTGGCTGACGCGGTCGTCCAGGCAGTGATGGTGGGGCAGACCGACCCGGCCTCGACCCAGAGCGACAAAAAAGGCGAGTGGAAGCTCAAGAACCTCGCCGAAGGGCAGTGGCGCCTCGAAGTCGGCAAGCCCGGCCTCGAGACCAGCAAGCAGGTGGTGGAGATCCGCAACAACAAGGTTCCGCCGGTGAGCATCACCATGGCCAAGGCGGCGCCGAAGGCGGATCCGACCGTCGAGCTCAACACCGCGATCGCGCAGGCGGCGCAGCTGGCCCAGGGCGGAAAGATCGCCGAGGCGCGGAAGATATACGAGGACCTGCTCGTCAAGTATCCGTCGGTGTATCAGCTCGAGGGGCTGATTGCGAGAACCTACGCGTTCGAGAACCAGCCCGCCAAGGCGCTGGAGCACGTCAAAGTCGCACTTGAAAAGGCCCCGACCGACGTCGACCTGCTGGTGCTGCATGCCGATCTGCTGATGGAGACCGGCGACAAGGCAGGCGCCAAGGCGATCCTCGACGGCATCGACATCACCCAGGTGAAGGATCCGATGCCCTTCGTCAACGCCGCCATCGTCACCATCAACGAAGGCAAGGGCGACGAGGCGGTCGCGGCGCTCACCAAGCTGCTGGCGCAGTTCCCCTCGCAGAACGAGATCTACTACTATCGGGGCCGCGCTTACGTCGTCGCCAAGAAGTACGACGAAGCGAGGGCGGATCTCGAGAAGTTCGTGGCGGTGGCACCGGCGGCGAAGGAAGCTGTCGATGCGAAAAAAGTCATCGACCAGCTGCCGAAGAAATAACGCATGATGCGGCTCCTGATCAGGGTCGGGGTCCTCGTCCTGTTCACGTCTGCCTGTGGCGGCACCGGGAACGGGACCGGCTTGCCGCCGTCGCCACCTCCGCCGGCCGCCAATCCCTGCACGACGGCCGGCCTCGAGGCGGAGGAGCAGGCTCCGGCGGCCGTTCCCGATCCCGATCCGGCCCGCGCGATCAAGAGGGTCTCCCCGGATGGCGGCTCGCGCTGGCGCGCGCTCGACGCGCTCTGGGCCCATCGTCAGGCGGAGTCGCGGCATCCGCTCGCCCCGCCATCCCGCGAGCTGGCCCGGCCGTCCGCCGACGCTGGCGACATCGCCCTGATCGCGGACGAGGGTGAGCTGGTGCTTCCCCCCAACACCTTCGACCTGCAGGACGTCGGGCTCCGCTTCACGCCCAACGCGTCAGGTGGATACGACGTCCGCCGTCTCGACACCGCCTTCAGGCCTGACCTGGGTGCCCGACTCGAGCTGAGCGACGACGACAGCGCGGACCGCGCGGTGCCGTTCGCCTTCCCTTTCTACGGCCGGAGCGAAGCTCGCGCGTTCGTGAACTCTGACGGCAACGTCACGTTCGAAGAGCCCGACCGGGCCAGCACCGAGCGCAACGTGGCGCGTCTGCTGACCGGTCCGCCCCGGGTGTCGGCATTTCTGGCGGACCTCGATCCGGCCGCCGGCGCAGGACGGGTGTTCCTCAACGCCGCGCCCGACCGATTCACGGTGACGTGGTGCAACGTCCGCGGATTCGAGTCCCAGAAGACCACCACGGTCCAGACGACGCTGCTGCCGGGTGGTGCCGTGGAGATGGTGTACGCCCCCGCCATTACTCTCGGCAACGCCATCGTCGGGCTGTCGCCCGGCCCTACCGGCGACTTCCGCCCTCTCAACCTGAGCGATCCCGGCCCCACCGGAGGCGGGGCCGCGGCGGTCGGGGAGCGTTTCGCCCTCTCGGCGCAGCTCGACCTGGTGGCGCTGTCTCGTAAGTTCTACCAGGCCCATCCGGACAGCTACGACCAGCTGGTGTTCTGGACCGACGCTCCGCTCGTCACCGACGCCTTCGCGTATGAGGCGACGGTCAAGAACGAGGTGCGCGGCATCGGCGTGGATGTGTACGATCTGGCCGGCGACTTCGGGAGCGCCGGCCGGCTTCGCAGCCTCGTCGTGATGGACTGGCTCGGGAAGTACCCCGACGATCCCGCGCAGAAATTCCTCGGAGAGAATACGACGGTCAGCCTGATCGGCCAGGAAACCGGCCACCGCTGGCTGGCGCAGCTGCTGTTTCGCGATCGGAATGGCGTCAGCTCGGACGAGATCCTTGGACGGCAGCTGGCGCACTGGAGTTTCTTCCTGAACTCCGAGGCGTCGGTCATGGAGGGCAATGACATCGAGGATCTGGGCGGCGGGTCGTTTCGTACCGCGGCGGCGGTGCGGCGCTACAGTCAGCTCGATCAATACGCGATGGGGCTGGTTCCCGAGGCCGCGGTACGGCCCTTCTTCTACGTCGAAAGCCCGATCAATCTTGCGTCCGCGCGCACCCGCGAGTCCGCGCCCGAGGCGGGCGTGACGTTCAACGGCACGCGCCGCGACGTGCTCATTCAGGACGTCGTGGCCGTCAACGGCCGGCGCGATCCCCCGGCGGCGGAGGCGGCAAAGGTCCATCGTCAGGCGTTTGCCTACATGACCGGCCAGGGGAAAGCCGCCGACCCGGTGCAGATCGGCAAGCTCGATCGCATCCGCCGCGCCTGGGAGGGCTTCTTCCTGCAGGCCACCGACGGCAGGATGCCCGCCATCACGGTGCTCCACTAGCCCGGCCCAGTCTCCGTGCCACCAGAATCGACACTGAGGTCAGCCCACATCGGCATCGTCGCGTGCTCCGCCGAAGGGGCGGCCCTCTGCTACCGGACCATCTGTCTGGAAGGCGCGGCGCTGGTCGGGCCGCACGACCACCCGGAAGTGTCCGTGCACACCTTCTCCCTGGCCGAGTACATGCGGCGCATTCGCAGCGACGATTGGGACGGCGTCGGAGCGCTCATGTTGTCGTCGGCCGCGAAGCTGGCGGCCGGCGGCGCGGACTTCCTCATCTGTCCGGACAACACCATTCACCAGGCACTGCCGGGCGTGCTGCCGCGCTCGCCGCTGCCATGGCTGCACATCGCCGAGGTCGTCGCGGCGGAGGCGGTATCGCGCCGATTCGGCCGGCTGGGCCTGACGGGCACGCGCTACCTGGTCGAGAGCGAGGTCTATCCCGGAGCGCTGCTGGGGCGCGGCGTGGAGGTGGTCCGGCCGCTGCCGGACGAGCGGGAGGCCATCGACCGCATCATCATGGAGCAGCTGGTCTACGGGCTGTTCGAGCCGGCGTCGGTCGCCTACTTCCAACAGGTCATGACCCGGATGCGGGGTGCCGGCTGCGACGCTGTCGTCCTCGGCTGCACCGAGATACCGCTGTTGATGAACGATGCCAACTCTCCGCTGCCGACGCTCGACTCGACGCGTCTGCTGGCGCGGGCGGCGCTGCGCCGGGCCCTCTCACCGGATGCCTGATGGCCACCGCGTCCGTACCGGGGCGCCTTGACCCTCTGCGACGGGAGGGCCCGCTTGGGCAGCCGGCCGGTCCGGACGCGGCGACCGTCAGTCGCTGCCGAGCACGGTCGTCACGGAGAGCCGGGATGCGCGCCAGGCCGGGATCGTGCAGGCCGCCGCCGCCACCGCGATCACCACGACGATCGTCTGTGCGATCACTACCGGATCGGAGACCTCGACGCGGTAGAGCTCGCTCGCCAGCAGGCGGCCCGCGAGGATAGCGGCGAGCAGGCCGAGGGCGAGACCGATCGCGGCCAGCCGCAGGCCGGACCGCAGCACGTGCCGCAGCAGGCCGCCCGGAGTCTCGCCCAGCGCCAGGCGGACGCCGAACTCCCTCCGCCGCGTTGCCACCGCATAGGCCATGACCCCGTAGAGGCCGATGGCTGCCAGCAGCAGGCCGGCCGCGGCAAACGCCAGGAAGAGCGACGTCAGTACGCGACGTTCGCTCATCGATTCGGCCATGGCGCGGTCGAGGGCCCGCGGCCGGGCCACGGCGACTCCGGGATCGAGGCGCGCCGCCTCGGCGCGGATGGATTCGACGAGGGAAGCCGGGTCGAGCGATGTCCTGACCACCACCGACATCGCGCTCAGGTTGAAGGCGCTCGGCACGTAGGCGAAGGCGCCGCGCGGGACGTCCAGCCGCCGGTCCACCACGTCGGCGACGACCCCGACGATCCGCCACGACCGGCCCTGGACGATGATCGGCGCGCCGACGGCGTTGCCGCCAGGGTAGAACCGTCTCGCCGCGAAGTCGTTGATCACGGCGACCCGCTCGCCGTCGAACCGGTTGTCGGCGTCGGTCAGGCCGCGGCCGGACCGCAGCCGGGCGCCGAGAGCTTCGAGATAGCCCGGCGACACGAAGTCCAGTCGTCCGAGAACCCGATCGCGGTCATCCGAGTCGGGCCGCTTGAAGAACTCGCCGTAGCCGCCGCCGCTGAACGGAAGCGCCATGCCGGTCCCGGCAGCCTCGACCGCCGGCAGGGCACGAAGCCGCTCGAGCAGCGAGGTAGCGAAGGCCATTCGCTGCTCGCGGCTCTGGTACGAGGCATCCGGCAGCGACAGATCGAACGCGATCGCCCGTCTTGGTTCGAAGCCGGTATCGCTGGAGGCGGTGTTCAGCAGGCTGCGCAGCAGCAGGCCCGTCGAGGACAGCAGGAGGACGGTCAGTGCAACTTCGCCGACGATCAGGGCGGACTGGATCGGCTGGCGCAGGCCCGATCCGGATCCCCGGCTGCCTGTCGCGGCGGCACCAAGGCGGGCCCGCCGGGCCCGCAGGGCCGGCAGCAGCCCCACCAGCGGGGCAACAGCCACGGTTAGAACCGTCGAAAATGCGAGCACCCGCAGGTCCACTTGCGGGGCGAAGCCGAAGGGCATCGCCTCGGCGCCGAAGGCGACGAGCATCCGCACTCCGCCCCACGCCACGACCAGGCCGGCGGCACCGCCCAGCAGCGCGAGAACGAGATTCTCGGTCAGCACCTGTCTAACGATGCGCCCGCCGGAGGCGCCGAGCGCCGAGCGGACGGCCAGTTCGTGCTGGCGGTGGCAGCCGCGCGCCAGCAGCAGGTTGGCCACATTGGCGCAGGCGATGAGCAGGACCAGGCACACCGCCGTCATCAGGATCAACATTGGCGTCCGCGTCACGTCGCCGAGCACCTCGGCAACCGGCACCACCCGCACGCCCCATTTCTGCTTGTAGGCGGGGTACTCCGGGTTCAACCGGAGCTTCAGTGCGCTGAGCTCGGCATCCGCCTGCCGCGCCGACACGCCGGGCGCCAGGCGGCCGAAGACGCTTGCCCAGTGCGAGCTGCGCGCGGCGTGCTCGGTGCCGGCCGCCAGCACCGCCGGGACGAAGAACTTGTCCTCTTTCATCAGCCAGGCCGACGCCGGGAGGACGCCAACAACGGTGCGCGGGACCTCGTCGAGAACGATGGCTCGGCCAATGATCGTGGGATCGGCGCCGAAGCGGGAGCGCCAGAGCTCCTCGGTAAGGATGACCACGTCATGCCGCCCGCCACGCGCATCCTCCTCCGGTAGGAAGCCGCGGCCGAGCAACGGCGGGATGCCGAGCACCGCCAGCAGCTCGTGCGACGTCTCCATGCCGTTGATGCGCTCGGGCGGCCCCTCGCCGCGCAGGTTGTAGCGGACCCGCCCGGTCAGCACCAGCGCGTCGAACGACGTCTGGTACTGTCGCCAGTCGAGAAACGCGCCGCCCGACACGTTGTTGATCTGTCCTCCCTCCACTGTCTCGCCGACGAGCATCAGCCGATCGGCGTGCGGATAGGGCAGCGGCCGCAGCAGCACGGCGTCGATGACGCTGTAGATCGCCGTGTTGGCGCCGATGCCGAGCGCCAGCGTCAGGATCGCCACCGCCGCGAAGCCGGGAGCCCGGGCCAGCAGCCGCAAGCCGACGCTCGCGTCCTGCCAGAGCTCGGCGACATACCGGCTGAGCCGTCGCCGCCGTTCGACGCGCCCGCCGATGGCGGCCAGGCAGTCGGCGCTGGCCTCGACGCCGCCGAACTCACGGCGCGCCTGCGCGCGGGCGTCCGGTGGCGGGAGTCCTTCCTGCTCGAGGGCGGCGCTTCGCATGTCGAGGTGGAACCGCTGCTCCTCATCGACCTCACGCCGGATGTCGGCGCCGCTGCGGCTGGGAAGCCGGAACAGTCGCTTCATTCCCCATCGCTTCATGGCAGATCCTCAGGCGAGCTCGTCGATGACCTTGAGCATGGCGTCGGCATACTTCCGCCACGCGGCCGTCTCCGTCTTCAACTGCCGACGTCCCATGCCGGTCAACTGGTAGTAGCGGGCCCGCCGGTTGTTCTCCGACACGCCCCACTCCGCCTCGATCCAGCCGCGCCCTTCGAGGCGATGCAGCGCCTGGTAGAGCGCGGCATCCTCCATCACCAGTACCCCATCGGTCCGGTCGTGGATCCAGCGGGTGATGGCATAACCGTGCGCCGGCCCTTTCTGCAGCGCGCGCAACAGGAGCAGGCTGACGGTGCCCTGGAGCAGCGACGGCGAATCCTTGCTCATGCGCCGTACCGGGCTTGGACGGGATCCATGCTGCGTATGTTCCACTCACACCGTGAGTGGAGTCAAGAGCGCCGTCCGGACCTGCGCTCCCGTCTATAATCCGGGCATGCACACGCTTGCCGCCCTGGCGCTGACGCTGGGTCTGACCGCGCCTGCCGCAACGGCGCAGAGCGCCCCTGAGACTGCCGGCGGCAGCACGACGCTGGACCTGCGCCGGCTCGACGCCATCGAGCCGCTCGTCAGGCAGGCGATTGTCGAGAAGAAGCTGCCTGGCGCCGTGGTGCTGGTGGGGCGCGGCGGCGCCATCCTCTACGACAAGGCAATCGGCAACCGCGCCGTCTCGCCGGCGATTGAGCCGATGACGCTCGATACCATCTTCGATCTGGCCTCGCTGACGAAGGTCGTGGCCACGACCACGAGCGTGATGATCCTGGTCGAGGAGGGAAAGATTCGCATGAACGATCGGGTGGCATCGTTCATCCCCGGCTTCGAGCGCTACGGCAAGGGAGAGATCACTATCCGCCAGCTCATGACCCACGCCTCAGGGCTGCGTCCCGACGTCGATCTCGGCGACATGTGGAGCGGCTACGACAAGGCCATCGACCTGGCGATCGAGGAGGTGCCGACCTCCCCGCCAGGCGAGCGCTTCGTCTACAGCGACATCAACTATGTCCTGCTCGGCGACATCGTCCGCCGCACCAGCGGGCGGACGCTGGACCAGTTCGCCAGCGAGCGGATCTTCAAGCCCCTCGGCATGAACGACACCCGGTTTCTTCCACCGGCGTCGTTGAAGGGGCGCATCGCTCCGACCGAGCCCTGCACGCCGCTCGGCTGGCCTTGCGACGGTCCGGGCGCGGCGATGCTTCGCGGCGTCGTCCACGACCCGACCGCCCGTCGCATGGGGGGCGTCGCCGGCCACGCCGGCCTGTTCAGCACGGCGGCCGATCTGTCGATTTTCTGCCGCATGCTGCTCGGCGGCGGCGCCTACAAGGGCGTCCGGATCCTGGCGCCGCTGACCGTTCTGAAGATGACCACCCCCGCGTCGCCGCCCGGGGATCGCAACGTCCGCGGGCTGGGCTGGGACCTCGACTCGGTGTTCTCATCGAATCGTGGCGAGCTGCTGCCGCTCGGGTCGTACGGCCACACCGGCTTCACCGGCACGTCGATCTGGATCGATCCGGCGACCGGGCTGTACGTGATCTTTCTCTCCAGTCGCGTGCATCCGGACGGCAAGGGGGACGTGACGCCGCTGCGCGCACGGGTCGCGACCGTGGCGGCCTCCGCCATCACCGAACTGCCCGCCGGTGTCCGCTCGACGTGGATGCTCAACGGCCGCGACTTCGGTCCATCGGGGACGGTGCCGGCGCCGGCGGCGGCGGTTCCCGTGGTGACCGGCCTCGACGTGCTCCGGGCCGGAGGCTTTGCGGCGCTCAAAGGAAAGCGCGTCGGCCTGGTCACCAACCACACCGGCCTCGCGCGCGATGGCGCCACCACCATCGACCTGCTGCACGCCGCCAAGGATGTCTCGCTGGTCAGACTGTTCAGCCCCGAACACGGCATCCGCGGCATCCTCGATGTCGACGTCCCATCGGCGACTGACGAAAAGACCGGGCTCCCGATCCAGTCGCTTTACGGCAAGACCCGGCGGCCGACGGCGGCGATGCTCGACGGCCTCGATGTGGTGGTCATCGATCTCCAGGACATCGGCGCGCGCTTCTATACCTACATGACGACGATGGCGTATGTGATGGAGGAGGCGGCGAAGCGGAAGCTGCCGGTG
>JAYTEJ010000288.1:0-1645 GCA_043735365.1 Acidobacteriota bacterium | reverse complement strand
CCGGGATGGTGGGCGAGCGCACTGGAGCGAACCGTGAGCGCCACCGCCGGCCCTTCGGCGCCGGGGTAGAGGAGCAGCAGCGCCGCGGCCAGGCGGGCGTCCGCTGGAAAGAGCCCGGCGCGCCAGCCGGCATGCGGAGGGACGGGCGCGAACCGCATTTGCGCGTCGATGCCCGGAAGCGTTCCGCGGAGGCGATCGCGGAGCAGAAGCTCGATTTCCTTCAGTGGCACGGATTATCAGTATGTAGTATTGCTGCCATGTCCGCATTCCCTCCGATCGATCAAGCCGTCGGCCGGCGCGTGCTCGAGCTCGTCCGCGGCTGCACTTTCGACGACTTCATTCTCTCGCCGCAGCGGAGCGTGCTCGAGCGGCGCGATCCGTCGCTCATCGACCTCGGCGCCAAGGTCTCGCGGCGGCTGACGCTGAAGCGCCCGATCGTCTCGGCCAACATGGATACGGTGACCCGGGCGCCGATGGCCATCGTCCAGGCCGAGGAAGGGGGCATCGGGATCATCGATCGCGGCTTCCGGCCGGGAGAGATCGAGCCGCAGGTGCGCGAGGTCGAGATCGTCAAGCGGACGCAGCACGGGGTGATTACCGATCCGTCGAGCGTGGCGGCGACCGCGTCGCTCGACGAGGCGGCGGCAATCATGCGCCGGTCCCGCGTCGGCACCCTCGTCGTCCTTGACGAGCAGCGGCGGCTGGCGGGGCTGCTGACCGAGCGGGATATGCGCTTCGTGGCCCGGCAGGGATCGCGGGTCTCGGACCGGATGACGCCGCGCGCCGCGCTGGTGGTGCACGAGGGGCCGCTCGAGCCGGACGAGGCGGAGCGGGTGATGGTCGAGCGGAAGGTGAAGAAGCTGCCGCTGATAGACGCCGCCGGCCGGCTGATCGGGCTGATCACGTCGCGGGACCTGATCCACCGCAGGCGGATGCCGTTCGCGACGCGCGACGGCCGCGGCCGGCTGCGCGTCGGCGCCGCGATTGGCGCGACCGGCGATTACCTGGAGCGCGCCGCCGAGCTCGTCAAGGCCGAGGTCGACGTGCTGGTCATCGACATCGCCCACGGGCACTCGGTGGTGATGGCGCGCGCCCTCGAGGAGTTTCGCCGCGTCTTTCCGGATACCGAGCTGATTGCCGGCAACGTCGCCACCGCCGAGGGGGCGGTCTTCCTCAAAGAGCGGGGCGCCGACGGCATCAAGGTGGGCATCGGCCCTGGGGGCGGCTGCACGACCCGGATGACGACCAGCTTCGGCGTGCCGCAGCTGCAGGCGCTGGTCGAGTGCCGGCTGGCGCTGAACGGGTCGGACGTGGCGATGATTGCCGACGGCGGCGTCAAGCGCCATGGCGCGCTGCTCGAGGCGCTGCTCTTCGGCGGCGACGCGGCGATGCTCGGGAGCGCCTTCGCCGGCACAGAAGAGACGCCCGGCGACGTGGTGCAGAAGGCGGTGGTCCTGCCGGAGAGCCAGAAGTCGGTGAAGGTGCCCTTCAAGGTGCTGCGCGGGATGGCGTCGATCGAGGCGATTCGCGACCGGCTCGACGTCGAGGATGCCGACACCGTGGAGCTCGACGCGCTCGGCGCCGAAGGCATGGAGGTCAGCGTGCCGGCCCGGGGATCGGCGCGCGGCGTGGTCCGCGACATGAT
>JAYTEJ010000287.1:0-6617 GCA_043735365.1 Acidobacteriota bacterium | reverse complement strand
GCGGACCGCCTTCTTGAAGCCCTCGAGCTCGGCGCTGACGTCGTAGCGGCCGGGCGCCAGGTTCGGCATCGTGAAAAAGCCGCTCGAGTCCGTGACCGTGGTGGTCACGATTTGCGTTTGCGTATTGGTGATCGTGACCGTCGCGCCGGGAACCACTCCCCCCTGCGCGTCCTTGACCGTGCCAGCAATCTGGCCCCGATCGAACTGCGCCCGTGCCGGTGCCGCAATCAGCACCCACGTGAACGCAAGCAGACATATACCTGCCAACCGAATTACCCTGTGCATTCTTCCCCCTTCAAAAGCCCCGTTCCACGGGGCACTGCCGTGCCGGAAACTACGCTGGTCCGGCCCAACCTGTCAAGCGAGAGCGTCGTCAACCCTGCACCGTTGGAACTTTAGTACCTAGGCACCTTTCCCCTGGCACCTCGGCCTCCTCTCCACCCTTGGCAGGTTCCTATCTGAACCGTTTCTGTAACTTCTGCAGCTCCTCGTTGCCAGGACAGAGCGCCTCGTAGGGCAGCTGGGTCAGCGGGGTGGCGACGGTGTTGCCCTGGTCGTGCAGGTCGCTCGAGTCGGGAGACAGGTAAAGGAGGCCGGTGACCACCTCCCCCACTCGCTGACGTTCCCTGATGAACTGATATGAGGCGTCCCGGTCTGTCGGGTCGTAGTCCTGGGCCACTTTCCGCAGCCGGACCCAGCTGCCGTCGTGCAGCAGGACGCTTCGTACCGTGCCCGGGTCGTATTCCGTGGTAATCGCCGACGCCGGCGGCACGAAGTCCGCCTGCACCACCTCGACATTGTGCTCGCGGGTGTAGCCGTAGCTCTTGGTCGAGCCCTCGTGGTCGTTGAAGGTGACGCAGGGCGAGATCACGTCGATGAAGGCAAACCCCTTGTGCCGGAGCCCCGCCTTGATCATCGGCACCAGCTGGGCCTTGTCTCCGGAGAAGCCCCGGGCGACGAAGGTGGCGCCGAGGGTCAGCGCCAGCAGGCAGCCGTCGATGGCCTCCATGGTGTTGGCCTCCCCCTTCTTGCTGAGCGAACCGGGGTCCGCGGAGGCCGAAAACTGCCCCTTGGTCAGGCCGTAGACGCCGTTGTTCTCGAGCACGTAGAGGACGTTGACGTTGCGGCGGATCGCGTGGCACAGCTGGCCGAGGCCGATCGACAGCGAGTCGCCGTCCCCCGACACGCCGATGTAGATGATGTCGCGGTTGGCGGCGTTGGCGCCGGCGACCAGCGAGGGCATCCGTCCGTGGACGCTGTTGAAGCCGTGCGCCTCGCGCAGGAAATAGGCCGGAGTCTTCGACGAACAGCCGATCCCCGACAGCTTGGCCGCCGTGTGAGGCGGAATCGACAGGTCCCAGAACGCCTGGATGATCGCGGCGGTGATCGAATCATGCCCGCAGCCGGCGCAGAGCGTGGTGATCGCCCCTTCGTAATCGCGCCGGGTCAGGCCGATGGCGTTCTTCGGCAGCGCCGGGTGGTGAACCTTGGGCTTGGTGATGTAGCTCATGCCGCCTGCTCCAGCTTCGCCTTGATGCCGGCGATGACGTGGCTCGCGCTCATCGGGAACCCGCCGTAATACCGGATTGACTCCAGCCGCTCGATCGCCACCCCGGTCTCGAGCATCAGCAGGCTGCGCAACTGGCCGTCGCGGTTCTGCTCGACGATGAAGTTGACGTCGTGGGCCTCGAGGAACCTGGTGACATCGGCGCCGAAGGGAAAGCCGCGGACGCGCAGGTAATCGAGCGCCACGCCGTCGGCCGCGAGCAGGTCCAGCGCCTCCAGGCAGGCCGCGTGGCACCCCCCCACCGTGACGATCCCCATCGTCGCTCCGGCGGCCTGGCGCAGGAACGGCGCCGGCACGGCCCGCGCCGCGTGCTGGATCTTGCGATCGATGCGATCGACGACCTCGACGTACTCGTCGCCGTCTTCCGTGTAGGCGCCGAAGCGGTTGTGCCCCGAGCCGCGGGTGAAGAACGCCCCCTTCGGGCTGATGCCGGGCAGCGTCCGCGCCGCGATGCCATCGCCGTCGGCATCGACGTAGCGGTGGAACGTCTTGACTCCTTCGAGCTCCGCGGCCGAGAGCACTTTGCCGCGGTCCGGGCGGTAGTTGTCGTCCCAGGCCAGCTTCGGCACCATCCAGTCGTTCATGCCGATGTCGAGGTCGCTCAGCACGAACACCGGCGTCTGGTAACGCTCCGCGAGATCGAAGGAGGCGACGGCGAACTCGAAGGCCTCGCGCGGATCGGCGGGATAGAGGCAGATGTGGCGGGTGTCGCCGTGCGAGGCATACGCGCAGAGCATCAGGTCCCCCTGCTGCGTCCGCGTCGGCATGCCGGTCGAGGGGCCGGTGCGCTGGACGTCGAAGACGACGGCGGGTACTTCGGCGTAATAGGCCAGGCCGATGAACTCGGACATCAGGGAAATGCCCGGGCCGGAGGTCGGCGTGAAGGCGCGGGCGCCGGCCCACGATGCGCCAATCACCATCCCCACCGCCGCCAGCTCATCCTCGGCTTGCAGGATCGCGAACTTGTTCTGCTTCGACTCGGCATCGACGCGGTACTTCTGGCAGAACCCCTTGAACGCCTCCATCAGCGAAGTCGCCGGCGTGATCGGGTACCAGGCGCCGACGGTGGCCCCCGCATACAGGCAGCCGAGCGCGGCCGCGGTGTTGCCGTCGATGAGGATGGCGTCCCCGGTCTTGTCCAGCTGCTCGAGCCGGATCGGCAGCGGCTCGGGGCAGACGCTTTTCACGTAGTCGTAGCCGAGCTCGATCGCCCTGCGGTTCGAGTCCATCAGCGCCGGCTTGCGGGAGAACTTCTCGGTCAGCAGCGTGCGGATGACGTCGACGTCCATGTCGACGAGCGCCGCCAGCGCCCCCACGTAGGCGATGTTCTTCATCAGGATGCGCTCGCGCACGCCCTTGAACGCGGCGTTGCACATCTCGGCCAGCGGCACGCCAATCGAGGTCACGTCGGGACGGATCAGCCGCGGGTCGAGGGGCCAGGTCGAGTCGTAGACCAGCCACCCGCCGGGGCGAATCTCGGCGACGTCTTTCTGGTACGTCGCCGGGTTCATCGCCACCATCAGGTCGAAATGCGGCGTCCGCGCCGTGTAGCCCATGCTGCTGACCCGGATCTCGTACCAGGTCGGCAGGCCCTGGATGTTCGACGGGAAGACGTTCTTCCCGGTGACTGGGATGCCCATCCGGAAGATGGCCTGCATGATCAACCCGTTGGCCGAGGCGGATCCGGTCCCGTTGGCGGTGGCGATCTTGAACGCGAAGTCGTTGATACGAGACATGGTCTCCAGTTTCCAGTTTCCAGTTCCCAGCTGGCAGCTTCCCGCTGGCGGTTTCAGTTGCCAGTTGCCGCTTTCCAGTTGCCGGTTTCCAGTTTCCAGCTGGCAGCTTCCCGCCAGGACGTTCGCGCTTGCCGCTGGCGGTTCCGGTCTTGCGGTTTCCAGTTTCCAGTTACCAATTGCCGATGGCGGGGAGCCGGAAGCGGGACGCCGGAAGTTGACGTGCTATACCGCCGCCATCGGGATCACGGGCCGCGTGCCCGCGTATGGCAGCTGCAGCACGAACTTCCGCATGTCCCAGGCGTAGGTCGGGCAGCGTTCGGCGCAGAGGCCGCAGTGAAGGCAGACGTTCTCGTCTTTGGCCATGATCCGGCCGGTCTGCTTGAGCGGCCCTGAGGCGAACAGCGGCTGCTCGGTGTTGAGCGCCGGGGTCAGGAAGCTGGCGCGCAGCCCGGGCTCGTCGGCCGGCTTGGTGATCGTCAGGCAATCCACCGGGCAGATGTCCAGACAGGCGTCGCACTCGATGCACAGCGAGTCCACGAAGTGGGTCTCGACGTCGCAGTTCAGGCAGCGCTCGACTTCCACCCGCGTCTGCTCGGCGGTGAACCCCTTCTCGACCTCGGTGGTCATGCTGGCGAAGCGCACCGGCAGGTCGACGTGCTGCATCTTCTGGCGCTGGTTGGGGTCGTAGTCGTTGCTGTAGGCCCACTCGTGCAGCCCCATCTTGGTGCTCGCCAGCGTCATGCCCGCCGCCGGCCGCTCGCCGACCGGAACACCCTGGCAGTGGTTGTGGACCGAGATCGCCGCCTGATGGCCGTGCTCGACCGCCCAGATGATGTTGGCCGGACCGAACGCCGCGTCGCCGCCGAAGAACACCCCCGGCCGCGTCGACATGAACGTGGTCTTGTCCACCACCGGCATGTCCCACTTGCCGAACTCGAGACCGATGTCGCGCTCGATCCACGGGAAGGCGTTGTCCTGGCCGACCGCAAGGACGACGGCGTCGCACGGGATGATCTCGCGGCCGACGACTTCCTGCTTCAGCCCCGAGGCGGTCTCCTCCGAACGGAAGCGGTCGAACTCCATCCCGGTCAGCACGCCGTTCTCGACCACGAAGCGCACCGGCTGCAGATTCTCCAGGATCTGAACGCCCTCTTCCTCGGCATCCTCGAGCTCCCAGGGGGACGCCTTGAAGTACTTGCGGGTCTTGCGGGCGATGACCTTGACGTCGGTGGCGCCAAGGCGCTTGGCCGACCGGCAGCAGTCCATCGCCGTGTTGCCGACGCCGATGATCAGCACGCGCTTGCCGACCGAATCGATGTGCCCGAAATGGATCGATTCCAGCCAGTCGATGCCGATGAAAATCTGATCGGTGTCGTGGCGGCCGGGCACGTCGAGTTCTTTCCCCTTGGGCGCGCCGCTGCCGACGAACACCGCGTCGAAGCCGCCGTTCTCGACCAGCGCCCGCAGGCTGTCCACCGGCGTGTTGTAGCGGACCTCGACCCCCATGTCGAGGATGTAGGCCACCTCCTCGTCGAGCACCTGCTCGGGAAGGCGGAAGGCCGGGATGTTGATCCGCATCAGCCCCCCGGGCCGCGGCTGCTTCTCGAAAATCGTCACCTCGTAGCCGAGCGGCATCAGGTCGTTGGCGACCGTCAGCGACGCCGGCCCGGCGCCGATCAACGCCACGCGCTTGCCGTTCTTGACCGCCGGCGCCGTCGGCAGCAGGTGCTTGACCTCGCCGCGGTGGTCCGCCGCCACCCGCTTCAGCCGGCAGATCGCCACCGGCTTGCCGTCGACTCGCCCCCGCCGGCACGCCGGCTCGCACGGCCGGTCGCAGGTCCGGCCGAGGATGCCCGGGAAGACGTTCGACTCCCGGTTGACGAGGTAGGCCTCGGTGAACCGCCCCTGCGCGATCAGCCGGATGTACTCGGGGACGTTGGTATGGGCCGGGCAGGCCCACTGGCAGTCCACTACCCGGTGGTAATAGTCAGGGTTCCCGACGTTGGTTGGCTGCATCGCCCGACATTATAGGACCTATTGCACGACCTTCGTGACGAAGTACGTCACCTTTGCCCCCGGCGCCAGCTTCATCTGGTGCGCCACCCCGGCCGGAATGTGCAGCACATCCCCCGGCCCCAGCCTGACCTCGGTCCCGCCGCGGATCGACGGCCCGCGCGTTTCCCCGGGCGCCGTGGTCTTGCCGTCCACGATCGAGCCGCCGTAGACCATGGTCACCTCGCCCACCGAGATGGTCATGATGTCGGCCTGCTTGTCGTGCAGTTCAGCCAGCCCGGAGCCCTCGCGGTGCGCCACCATGAATGTCCGGTTGCCGTCGGTCGACACGATTTCGCTGGCCACTTTCTGGGCATCCAGCTTTTTCGCCAGGGCGTTGCCCTTGTCGGCGATCTCCGAGGCCTTCCAGACGTGCACCTGCCCGGGCCCCGGCTGGGCCGCCCACGCCACCAACATCACCGTCGTCGCCAGAATGTTCATCAATTCGTCCTCCCTTGGTCAATCGACCGCCCGAAGCATAGCCCATCCGGACAGCCCCGGGCTTTCCGTCACGCTCTCCGGCTCTCAGCAAAGGGGGGATTGACGACCATACTTGTCGGATATACACTTCTGTAGTCCGACCGTCTTGGTCGTATATCCTTATATCGGCGGCATGTCCGTATATCCGATGACGCGATTCACACGCCCGTCCCTCCTCACCGCCGCGCTCACGCTCGGCGCCGCCGGCGTGGCCGCGGTGCTGATCCTCCAGGTGCTCCATACCGGCGGGCTGCCCGATCCGATGGGACGCAGCGGCCTCGGCGCCCGCGTCCTCGACATCGCCGTGCTGGTCTTCCGCGAGGGGCTCGAGTGCATATTGGTGCTCTCGGCCATCACCGCGAACATGGTGGGCGAACGGCGGAACTTCCAGCGCCCGGTGGCCGCCGGCGCCGGCCTGGCGGTCGTCGCCACCCTTCTGACCTGGCGGATCGCGGTCAGCATGCTCGACAGCCTCGCCGAGAGCGTCCCGGCGCTCGACATTCAGGCCGCCACCGGCCTGGTGGCCATCCTCGTGCTGCTGCTCGTCATGAACTGGTTCTTTCACAAGGTTTACTGGGCCGGCTGGATCTCGATGCACAGCCGCCGCAAGCAGGCGCTCCTCAAGGACGCGTCCGGCAGCCGCGTCTGGTGGGGCCTCGCCCTGCTCGGGTTCTCCTCTCTCTATCGCGAGGGCTTCGAGGTCGTGCTCTTTCTCCAGAGCTACCGGTTGAAGCTGGGCGGCACCCCGGTGCTCTACGGCGTGCTCGCCGGTCTCGCCCTCA
>JAYTEJ010000286.1:0-5654 GCA_043735365.1 Acidobacteriota bacterium | reverse complement strand
GGTGCATTTCGCTGATCTCGTCGAGGAACATCGTGCCTTCGTGCGCGAACTCGAACTTGCCCGGCTTCTGCTGGATGGCGCCGGTGAAGGCGCCGCGCTCGAACCCGAACAGCTCCGATTCCAGCAGCTCGGCCGGCAGCGCCGCGCAGTTGACCTTGACGAAGGTGCGGTGGCGGCGCGGCGAGCTGGCGTGGATGCCGCGCGCAACCAGCTCCTTGCCGGTGCCGCTCTCGCCGCGCACCAGCACCGTGACGTCGGTGTCCGCCACCCGGTCGATGAGGTTGCGGACTTCCCGCATCTTGGCGCTGGTGCCGAGCAGTTCGCCGACGACCCGGGGGGGCCGCGCCGCCCGGCCCTCGCCCGACACGGCAACACTCCTGACGGCGAGATTGCGGTCGCTCATCGTGAGACATCCCTGGGGGTCTTGCACGCCGACACGTCGTTCACGGGTTACGGTTCAGCAAGGGGAATGCCACAAGAGAAAATGTTTCGCGTTCTTTGGAAAGCTGCTGGCTTTGAACCGGGAACGCTGGAGGTGGGACGCCGAGGCCAAGGGGAATGTGGAACCCGAATGCCCAGTATGTGTAGTAGAGGTGGCGGGGCCGAGGCGGGCGAAAAGTGCGGCGGAGAGGCGCGCGGCCTCTCCGCCCTCCGGTCAGTCGCGGCTGATGCCGCACTCCTTGATCTTGTTGAGCAGCGTCTTGTAACTGACGCCGAGGATCTGCGCCGCCTTGCGGCGGTTCCAGTGCACCTGCCCCAACGTCTGTTCGATAGCGGCCCGCTCCGCTTTCATCGACGCCGCCTTGGCTACCGACGCCAGCGATCCGCCGCCTTCTTCCGCCGGCTCGGCCTCCTCTCCGGTGACGTCCACATCGACCGGCGGGAACGATCCGGGAAAGGCCCCTACCCCCGCCGGGACCTGGACCGCGACCGCGGCGGCCGCGAGCGGCGTCGGCGCCGCTACCGCCGCCATCCGAAGCGCCGCCGTGCGCTGCATGTTGCGGTGAATCTCGCGGACGACCAGTTGTTCGTCCTGGAGAATCACCACGCGCTTAATCATGTTCTCCAGCTCGCGGATGTTGCCCGGCCAGTCGTATTGAAGGAAGAGCTGCCGCAGCTCGTCCGAGATCGGCTTGAGCGGTCGGTTGTACTTGCGTGAATAGCGGGCGACGAAGAAATCGGTGAGCGTCGGGACCTCGTCCGGACGCTCGCGCAACGCCGGCACCGTCAGCTCGATGACCTTGAGGCGATAGTAGAGGTCCTCGCGAAAATCACCGCTGAGCATCATGGTTTCGAGGTCGCGGTTGGTGGCGGCCACGATCCGGACGTCGACCTGAATCCGCTTGTTGCTGCCGAGCTTGGTGAATTCGGCGTCCTGCAGCACATGCAGCAGCTTGGCCTGCAGCGCCGGCTTCATCTCGCCGATTTCGTCCAGCATCAGCGTGCCCGTGTCGGCCTGCTCGAATTTGCCGATGCGGGTGGTGGCGGCGCCGGTGAAGGCGCCGCGCTCGTGGCCGAACAGCTCGCTCTCGAGGAGCTCGGCCGGCAGCGCCGCGCAGTTGACCTTGACGAACGGCCGGTTGCGCCGCGTTGACCGCTGGTGGATGGCGCGCGAGACCAGCTCCTTGCCGACGCCGCTCTCGCCGCGGATGAGGACGGTGACGTCGCTGTCGGCCACCTGTTCGATCACCGTGGCAATGCCGCGCATCTTCTCGCTGTTGCCCCAGACCGAGCGGTCCTCGTCGTCGCTCAGCTGCTGACGGAGGTCGAGCAGCTCGGTGACCAGCCGGTTCTTCTCGATCGCATTCTTGATGGCCACGTCGAGGGCTATTTCACCCAGCCCTTCGGGGTCGTCCGGCTTGACGACGTAGTCCGCCGCCCCGAGACGCACCGCCTCGACGATGGTCGAGGCCTGATTCCGCCCCGACAGCATGATGACCTGGGCCTCGGGACGCGAGGCCTTGAGGGCCCGGAGCGTCGCCATACCGTCCAGCCCCGGCATCATGACGTCGAGCAGGATGACGTCCGGGGCCTCGGTCTGCTTCATGGAGGCGAGCAGCTCGTCTCCGCGCGTGTAGCAGCGGGCTTCATACCCGCGTAGTGAAAGGAACGTCCGCAGGTAGTTCGCAAACGACGCATCGTCGTCGACAATCGCGACGTAAGGGTTCTTCATCTATCTCCCTGGCAAGGGCTTGGGACCGCCGGCCGGATCGGCCGTGGGGTAATTCGGGTGATACGGACGCAACACGGTGACAGCCAGCATACAAGAGTTGTACCTCAACAGCTTTGCGATGCCTGCAATTTGGGGCAACTTGAGCAAAGTTATTCCACCGAATCGGTCCGGACGAAAGCTCATCACTATATCCCGCCTCTTTACAGGCACTTGTCGGAACCACTGGGGGCGGCACACGCATTGTAATGGTTGAGAGCGTCGCCGGCCTTCGGATTGCTGGCAGCGGACAGCAAGGCCCGGCTTCATGGGCAGGTTCGGCGTCAGAGAGTTCGGCGTCAGAGGTCAAGGTTATGCGCAGGGTAGTGTTGCTGATGTTTGCGGTGCTGATAATCGCGGGGGCCGCCTCCGCGGTGTCTGGGCGGACGGTCGCAGACGTCCCCGAGCGGGCGACGGCACCGGTCGCGGTTCAGGGTGTCGGTCTGCCCTTCACCGGCATTCGCGACGAAGCGGCCATGATCCTCGTCGGCACGGCACTCATCGGTCTCGCCGCCGCGGTGCGGCGCGCCGCCTGAAACTCCCTTCCCTCAGGCCCTGCGTGCGTGGGGCCCGGGCCACCTGGCCACGCGCGCCGGGGACGGTCTCTGCGGCACGCAGCCACCGCGACAGGACACTGACGATGAACGCACGCACCCGATCATTGGCCGCGTCCGGTCTGGTCCTCGGGGCCGCCGTGCTGGCATGGGTGGCCCTGCCGGCTGCGGCTCAGACCATTACGGTGCCCGCCGGCGGCGACCTCCAGGTGGCGATCGACCGCGCGCGCCCGGGCGATACCGTGACGCTCGCTCCGGGAGCGGTGTACACCGGCAACTTCGTGCTCCCCGCCAACGATGGCGATCAGTTCATCACCATCCGCACTGCGGACGACGCCCGGCACCCCCGCGCCGGCCAGCGGGTGCGTCCCGCCCTCGCCGGCAGTCTGGCCGTGTTGCGCTCGCCGGGGCGCGCACCGGCCCTGCGGACGGCGCCGGGCGCGCATCACTGGCGGCTGACGCTGCTTGAACTGGCGGCCAACCAGGACGCCGCAGGCGACATTCTCGCGCTCGGAGACGGCGGCCTCGCGCAGCACGCGCTGTCGGCGGTTCCGCATGATCTGATCGTCGACCGCTGCTACATCCACGGCGATCCGGAGCGCGGGCAGAAGCGGGCCATCGCCCTCAACAGCGGCTCGACCACCATCAGCAATTCCTACATCTCCGACATCAAGGCGGTGGGGCAGGATTCACAGGCCATCGCCGGATGGAACGGTCCCGGGCCGTACACCATCGAGAACAATTACCTCGAGGCCGCGGGCGACAACTTTCTGCTCGGCGGCGCCGATCCGGCGATCCGCGGGCTGACGGCCCAGGACGTCGTGTTCCGGCGCAACCATCTCACCAAACGCCTGGAGTGGCGAACGGCCGGCTGGCAGGTCAAGAACCTCTTCGAGCTGAAGAACGCCCGCCGGGTGCTGGTCGAAGGTAACGTCATGGAGAACGTCTGGAAGGACGCCCAGGCGGGCTACGCGATTCTGCTCACGCCCCGCAACCAGGACGGCGGCGCCCCCTGGGTCGCGGTCGAGGACGTGACCATCCGCCGCAATCTCGTGCGGCACGCCGGCGGCGGAATCGCGATCACCGGCGAGGACTCGAACCATCCCAGCGGCTCGACCCGCCGGGTGATGGTGACCGGCAACCTGTTTTATGACATCGACGCCGCGGCGTGGGGAGGATCAGGGGCGTTCCTGCTGATCGGTAACGGTCCGGCGGACGTTTCGATCGAGCACAATACGGTGGCGCAGAGCGGCAACATCCTGACCGCCTTCGGCGGCAGCAGGGGAGAGCCGCTGCCGATCCGGGGGCTGATCTTTCAGAACAATCTCATCCGGCACAACGAGTTTGGCGTGATTGGCTCAGACCAGGCGGTCGGGACGGGCACGCTCGACGCCTACTTCCCCGGCGCCGTGTTCCGGTCGAACACGATTGGCGGCGGGGACGCGAGCCGCTACCCGAGCGGCAATACCTTCATCGACCGCAGCGCCTTCGATGAGGGCTTTCTCGATCCCGGGCACGGTGATTTTCGCGTCAAGCCCGGCGCGGCGGCGCGGGGGACGGCGTCGGATGGCACCAATGCGGGCGCCGATCTGCCAGCACTTGCCGCCGCCGTCGGCGCCAGACTCCGCTGACGGACGCGGTCGCCCTTCAGCCCTCAACGCCCGCCCCGTCCCCGCCCCGCTCCGGCCCGCGGCACCTTTGATGGAAGAGTCTCCCGCTCAGTGAATGATCCGGACGCCGCCCGGACGGCTGGGGCCGGTCAGTGATGCCGGTAAGATCGACGCCGGCACCCGGCTCATCACCGCCGCGAAGTCCGCCCCAATCGGCGCGCCGTCGGTGGATCCGGTCAGCAGCAGGCTCCCTGTCGCAGGCTGATAATTCGCGGTGGTGACGTCCACGAAGGCTGACGCGAACGTGCCGCTGAAAAAGTTTCCCGCCGGATAGCGCGACGCCGTTCCCCCCTGCAGCCAGTTGCCCTGGACCACGGCCCCCGGGAAATACGCCGTCAGCGCCGTGTTGCCGGTGGACGAGCCCGCGCCGTTGATGCCGTACTGGTTGTGGGGAAGGGCATTGTTGGCGAAGCGGAACCCCGTGATCTTCCGCGGACTGGTGTCGGTGCCGCCGTAGGCATAGACCGCGGTCGTGCCGTCGAAATCCACGGTGTTGTGCTCCACGGTCACGTCGCGGGGCTCGTCGCCTATGAGGAGAAACCAGCCCTGGCCGCCCAGCGACCGGGTGATGCCGTAGAAGACGTTGTTGAGAATCCGGATGCTGTTGGTCTGGGCGCTGACGTTGGGCGAGTCGTAGCCGAGGATGTTGACGCCGCCCGCCACGTTCCGCACCAGGTTGAACTGGAAGGTGACGTCCTCGACGACGCACCACGGACAGCCGCCATCCTGGTTGCGCGGCGTGAAAAGGATGGCGTAGCCCTTCTGGGCCTGGGCCCAGTTGTTCTCGAAGAGATTGCTTTCGACGAGCACGTGGCGGGCGTTCTTCAGCTCGAACAGATTCTTCACCGACCATAAGTCGCCCTGGGTGGTCGGCGCCGCCTCGGCCCGGCCCGCGGCGCCGGTATCGGTAAAGGTCGTGCCGGTGACCGTCCAGGCCTGCGTCGCCGCGCCGGAGACGCGGCCGTACACCCGGTATTCGGTTGCGCCCGGCACCGCCGACCAGGTCAGCTTCATATTTCCGGTCGCCCCCGACGGGACCGTGACCGAGATCTCCGCAGAGGCGTCGGACCGCCCGATCGTGCCGCCGCCCACCGGGCGCCAGGCCACGACCCGATAGGCGTAGACCCCGCCCGCGAGGCTGCCCCCCGTCGCCGTTCCAGTCCCCGAAATTCCAGAGGGCGAGGCCACCACCGGATCCCGCCATGTCAGCGGCTTGGTCAG
>JAYTEJ010000285.1:0-20205 GCA_043735365.1 Acidobacteriota bacterium | reverse complement strand
GAGCCCATCGGCGGGGCCGGGCGATGACCCCTCCCGCGCCGACGCCGCTTCTCGGGCTTGGTGAGTTCCGCGCCGCGGCCGAGCGGATCGCAGCCATGGCCCGGGTCACGCCGCTCATCGACGCTTCCGCCGACGCCGGGCGGCCGCTGTGGCTCAAATGCGAGAACATGCAGCCCGGCGGCGCCTTCAAGATCCGCGGCGCCTACAACATGGTGGCGCAGCTGACCGAGGACGAGCGGCGCCGCGGCGTCATCACCTACTCCTCCGGCAACCACGGACAGGCGATGGCGCTGGCGGCAAGGTCCCTCGGTGCTCCCGCGGTGGTGGTCATGCCGACGACCGCGCCGCAGATCAAAGTGGAGGCCGTCCTGGCGCTGGGTGCCGAACTGATCTTCGCCGGCACGACCTCGACCGAACGCCGGGCGCGGGCAGAGACCGAAGCGGCGGCGCGGGGGCTGACGATCGTGCCTCCCTTCGATCATCCCTGGATCATCGCCGGACAGGGCACCGCCGGGCTCGAGATCCTCGAACAGTGTCCAGACGTGTCGGCTGTCCTCGTTCCGGTCGGGGGCGGTGGTTTCGCGGCCGGCGTCTCGGCCGCGGTGCGGCTGTCGCGTCCGGACGTGCGGGTTATCGGTGTCGAGCCCTCGGGCGCCGCGGCCATGAAGGCCTCACTCGACGCCGGCCACGCCGTCACGCTCGCCCGCTCGGTCAGCATCGCCGACGGGCTGATGACCGTCCGCCCCGGCGATCTCACCCTCGCCCACGTCCGCCAGTTCCTCGACGGCGTCGTCACGGTCGAAGACGACGAGATTGCCGACGCGGTGCTGTGGCTGACTGATCGGATGGGCATCCGCGCCGAGCCTTCCGGCGCCGCGACGGTGGCGGCGGCGCTGGCGGGCGCCGGCGGGCCCGGTCCCACGGTGGCGATCGTCAGCGGCGGCAACGTCAGTCTCGAGCGGATCGAGGAGCTGCGGCGCCTGCGGCGCCGCGATTAGCTGTTAACCTTCGGCCGGCTCCCGCGTAATAGCTATGTGAGGAGCCGTTCACGAATGACCCAGACAGCCGTCCGCCGCACGCTTGCCGCCATCCTGACGTCCACGGCGCTCGTCGCCCTGGCAGCCCCCGGCGCTGCCGCCCAGCGTGTGCCGCCGGCGCCCGCCGCCCGGCAGGCACAGGCCGCGCCGCCCGCGACCGCGCCGGCGTTCCAGGAGGAACAGCGCGCCGAGCAGACGCGCGACCAGCTCAATCGGCTGTTTGAGATGTATCCCCCCCAGGTCGGGCGAGTCTTCAGGCTCGATCCGACGCTGATTACCAGCGACTCGTACCTGGCGCCGTACTCGCAGCTGAGCGCCTTCCTTGCGGCGCACCCGGAAATCGCCCGTAATCCTTCGTACTTCCTTGGGAGCATCGAAGACTCTGGCAGCAACAACGACCCGCGGCGGCGCGATCGCGAGGACATGCTGGGCGTACTCGCCGGCATCGGCGTCTTTCTTGCCTTCCTCGTCATCACCAGCGTCCTGGTGTGGCTGATCCGGATGGCGGTTTTGCACCGGCGCTGGAACCGGCTCTCCAAGGTGCAGTTCGAGACGCATACCAAGCTGCTCGACCGGTTCACCTCCAACGAGGAGCTGCTCGCCTACATCCAGACGCCGGCGGGCCGGCGCTTCCTCGAAGCCGCGCCGATCCCGATGCAGGATGCGGCCCCCTCGATCGCGGCGCCGCTGTCGCGGATTCTCTGGTCGGTCCAGGCCGGCATCGTCCTGGCCGTGGTCGGCTTCGGGCTGACGCGGATCAGCCATCAGTTCAGCGACGAACCGGCGCACCTGTTCTCGGTCGCCGGCATGCTGCTGATGGCGCTCGGCGGCGGCTTCATCCTCTCGGCGGTGGCCGCCTACCTGCTGTCGCGCCGGCTCGGCCTGCTGGAACGTCCCGCCGAAGATCATGCGTGATGTGACGATCTCCGACATCGAACGGCTGCGGTCCGAGGCTGCCGGCGCCGCGGCGGTGTTCGAGATGGACGAGGACACCTTCCGCGCCTTCTACGACCGCACCGCGCGCCCACTGTGGGTCTACCTGGCGCGCCTGACCGGCAGCGGCGACCTCGCCGACGACCTGCTTCAGGAGTCGTACTATCGCTTCCTGCGCGCCGACGCCCGCCACGAGGGTGAGGTGCACCGCCGCCACTCGCTCTTCCGGATTGCCACCAACCTCGCGCGCGACGGCCACCGCCGCGACATCCGGGCGCCGCTGGTCCCGCTCCCCGGCACTGGAGCCCAGGGAGAACCGGCCGCGCCCGGGGACGCCGCCGCTGACGCCGACCGCAGGACGGACCTCGCACGAGCCATGGCGGGGCTGAAGCCGCGCGAACGGGAGATGCTGTGGCTTGCCTACGGCCAGGGCTTCACACATGCCGACATCGCCGGCACCCTTGGCGTCAAGGCGGCCAGCGTCCGGCTGCTGCTCCTCCGCGCACGGCGCAAGCTCGCAGGGCTGCTCGACCGCCGCGGCTCGGGAAAGGCGGCCCGATGATGCCGAAGCGCGGCGCTTTGTACGTCGACTGCGGGCGCGAAGAAGAGATCCTCGATGTCGTCGCCACGGGGCGGTGGCCGGCCAGGTGCGATCCGGATCTGGCCGCGCACGTCGAGGGCTGCGAGCCCTGCCGCGACCTCGTCGCCGTTGTGATCGCGCTGTCGGGCGGGCACGAGGCGGCCTGGACGGAGGCGCGCGTGCCTTCATCGACGATGGTGTGGTGGCGCGCGCAGGTGAAGGCCCGGGAGGAGGCAGCTCGATCCGCGGTCCGTCCGATCGCCTTCGCGCAGGGGGTGGCTGCTGCCTGCGCGGCCTGGATCGCAGTCTCGCTGCTGCGCATGGCGCCAGGAACAGTCAGCCTGGGATGGTCGGCGGCGATCGCCTACCTGAGCACGGCCCTGCCCGACATCGCCGCGGCGCTGTCCTCGATCCCAGGCGGAACGGCGTTCGTGGCGCTGGTCGGTGGATCCCTGGTGCTGGCGCCGATTGCGCTGCTGCTGGTGGTGCGGGTGGTCTTGCGGGAGGAGTAGAGGCGTGCGGCTTCCGCCTCACGCGATCGCCGAGCCCAGCCCGTCGTCCGCGCGCGGCGCGTGGTACCTGGGCCGGACAATGCCGGCGGCGCCGAGGATGAAGTCGGCGCTGGCATCGACGTCGCTGCGGTTGACGTCAATCACGCCGGGCCGCCTGACCACGATTTCGCCGTCGCGGAGCGTCAGCTCGACGCGGTATTTGCCAGGTTTGACCTTGAAGGTGAAGCCGCCGGTATTGCTGGTGAGAGCGCGCTGACGTGCTCCGGTCTCGACGTTGACCACTTCGACGGTGCGGTCTGCCACGGCGCTGGTGCCCTGGGGTCCCCGAACCGTGCCGCTGATGGTGCCGTCCGCCTCCACAGGCTTGGGACCCGTGTCGATCACCGGCCGCGCCCGGCGGCACGAGGTCGTGCCCAGCAGCAGCGCGACGGCGACCACCATCCACAATGCGAAAACGCCGTGCGTGCAGTGGCAACGGATTGCTCTCACTCCATCCTCGAGACTGAAAGACAGCAAGCCCGAGGCCACCGCACCCGGGCGCTAGACGACCTCTTCCGAAAGCGCGGAAGGGGTCGGAGTATTGTCGAAGATCACCGTGCCTTTGTCGGACCGGTCCGCGTCGGCGCTGACGGCCGACTGCTGCCGCGACCACCACCACGCGCCCATTGCCGATCCAATCACGCCCGCAAGAATGCCGTAGGTTCGTTTGCTCAAGGGTTCCTCCTGGCCAGCTCCGAGAGCAACCCCGATGCCATTACCTACCGAAGAAGGTAGACGACGGCCTGTCCCCGGTCGTCATCGAAACTGCCGAGTTGCGTGTAATTGTCGTCCGCCGCCAGTGCGTAGAGCACCGCCGACACTTCCTCAATCTCGTACGACATCGTGTGCAAGATGACGTAGCGGACGCCGGCACGGTGCAGGGCTCTGGTCGCCTTGGTGGACGGGAAGCTGCTGAGCGGTTCGATGCGGCTGAGATAGGACGGGGGATAGTAACCGCTATAGCCGTTGATCGACGGCATCCAGTGAAACGTCGACAGGTACGCATACCGCGGATCCTCGCCGGGCAGTGCCCTGGTCGAGCTCACTACCGGCAGGTCGGCGACGATGCCCAGCGGTTGCTGCGCGAGCCAGGCGTAAAGCTGCGGCGGTTTGTTTGGATAGCGCACCAGCGGCAGTGGCGCCACCCAGTATTCCGTGACGAGGATGGCGCCGAGCACGACGGCGAGGGCGGCCAGACGGCCGCGGCGGCCGCGCGCCCCGGGCGCGGCGACGGAGTGTTCGAGCGCCGCGTGTCCCCAGGCAGCCAGGAGCCCGAGGAAGAACAGCACGTAGACGCCCACCCGGGCAGGCGCGCGCAGCCCCCCGAACGCGGGAATGTGCTCGTAGAGGAAGGTGAAGCTGTAGCCGTAGAGCCCGAGCGACATTTCGAAGGCGAGCGCCAGGGCGATCAGGTAGCTCACGGCAGCCCGCGACGGCCGCCGCAGCAGCAGTCCGACGACCGCCAGCAGCAGCGGCAGGATGCCGGGAAAGAGCCGCCGCTCCGGCCGCCCCTTCGACGGCCGCCACGCGCCGTAGAGAAAATTGGTGTCGGTCGCCACCGTGTAACTGGACGGCTTGGCGCTGAACATCAGCACCTGCTCTTCCGGCCGGAATCCCGTCGCCTTCGCAGTGCGCACGTACTCGAGCGCATAGGGCGCGACCAGGACGCCGGCCAGCAACGCGCCGCCGGCCAGCGCGATGACGCTCTTCCTCAGCCGCTCGCCCCGCAGCCCGGACAGCAACAGCGCCGCCACCACCGGCAGCAGCACGGCGAGAAACACGCCGTAGTAGATACTGGAGAGAAACTGCAGCGCGATGAACAGGCCGGTCAGCGCACCGTCGCGCCGCCGGCCGCTTTCGATGGTCCGGTGCAGCGCCCAGAACGCCCACGGGATCCACACCGCCCACTGCAGCTCCATGTGCATGTAGTGCTCGAAGCGATAGGGCGCGAACGCGAAGATCACGCCCGCGGTGATGCCGGCCGCGGTACTGCCGGTGAGCCGTCGCGCGAGTACATAGATGCCAAGCGCCGAAAAGACCATGGCGCCGAGGAGCATGAGGTTGTGGACCAGCACCGGCGGCACGCCGGCCCAGAGCATCGGCACCGCGAACACCGCCTCGACCGGCATCGCGTCCGAGAACGTCAGGGTGCGCTTTTCGGGGTAGAAGATGTTGGCGTCGAGCACGCGCTGCGGGTTGGTGGCGACCGCATGCGCGATCCAGCCGAACCGCCACATGTTGAAGTAGACGTCCGGATGGGCGGTGGCCTCGGTACCCAGGCGCGCCACCTGCGGCCAGGTCATCGCCGCGGTAAGGACGACAAACAGCAGCAGCGGCCCCAGGACCCGGCGGAGCACCGCCACCGTCAGGACCCTTCCAGCGAGATGCCGATCATCTTCATCAGCCGCAGCGCATTGCGCGAAGTCGCCAGTCCCTCGCGCAATCGATAGTCGAAGCGCATGGTGCCGTCCGGATCGACCAGCTCGGTGAAATGCACCAGCCGGGCCGACGACCGCAGCGGCTCCTCATGCGCCAGATTCAAATCATGCGTCGTCATCACCCCAATCGCGTGGGCGGCGAGCAGGTGGCGGGCGACCCCCTGCACGGCAATGCCGCGCTCGAGGCTGTTGGTGCCCTGCAGGATCTCGTCGAGGAGGTAGCAGAGGACCCGCCCCTCGCTGGGGCGCTCGGCGGCATCGACGACCCCCTTGAGACGGGCGAGCGCGGCCATGAAATACGACAGCCCGAGCTCGAGCGAGTCCTGGATGCGGATGCTCGACTGCAGATCGGTGGGAGGCATCCGCAGCGAGGCTGCACAGACCGGGCCGCCGGCCTGGCCGAGTACCAGGTTGAGGCCGATCGAGCGCAGCAGCGTGCTCTTGCCCGACATGTTCGATCCGGTCACGAGCAGCAGCGTGGCCGGCGGGCCGACCTCGACGTCGTTGGCGACGCGGCGGGCCTCCGGCAGGAGGGGGTGCCCGAGCCCGCGCGCGACCATCACCGGGGAGGCGTCGATCTGTGCCTCCGCCCATCCGGGATTGTCGTGCCGCGATGCGGCGAGCGAAGCGAGGGCGTCCAGGTCCGCCAAGGCGGCGAGCCAGTCGCGCACGTGGCCGCCGGCCATGCGGCGCCAGCGATCGAGCGCGAAATAGACATGGAAGTCCCACAATGTCAGCGCCTGGATCGGGAAATGGAGGAGCGCGGCAGAGGTCCGCAGTTCGCCGAAACCCAGAACCCGGCTCAGCCTGCGCATCCAGTCGGGCGCGGCCAGCGCGCCGACCGAGAGACGCGCCTGCAGGCGGCGGAGCGCCTCGGCCTCGAAGCGGGCGCCGGCGGCGTGCTCGAGCAGCGCGGCGTAGCGGCCGAGGGCTTCCTGGCCGCCGCCGGCGCGCTCGAGGGACGCCTGCAGCCTGCCGGACATCGAAAACGACAGCACCACCCCGCCCAGCATCGGCACCATCCACCAGCCGGAGGCGGCGTCCGTCAGGAGCAGCAACCAGATCGCCGCCAGCAGAACCGCAACTGTGACCTTGAGCCAGCGATGCGGGTCAGAAGGGGTCTCGGCCCACCGCAGGAAGGCGTCGAGATCGGTGTCCCGCGAGGCGCGCGCCAGCACGCCGTGGGCGGCCAGCTGCTCGCGCCACTCCGGGTTCGCGGCCAGCTCGGCGACCGCCGCCTGACGTTCCCGGATCACGCCGGGATCGGCAGGCACCAGCAGCCACTGCGCCAGCCGCAGGGCTCCGCCAGGCGTGGCGGTGGGGCCGAGCCACTGAAAGAGCGACGCGCGCCCGAACAGATCGAGATCGAGCGCGTACGGATGGCGGGTGAGATCGATGCCGGCGGGCGGCGTTCCTGGCGGCAGGTCGTCCCAGCGGCGATCGACGCGGGCGCCGGCCTGATCGCAGGCGACCCGCAGCGCCCCGTGCCACGCGGCGCGGTGTTCGACCTGGGCATGCCAGACCACCAGCGCCACGAAGACGGCCAGCAGTCCGCCGGCGGCCTCCAGGCGCGGCGCGCGCAGGCCGTTGGCCAGCGCCCAGACGATCACCGCGGCCGCGGCGAGGAAGACCACGAGCCGGACGCGGGCGATGCCCGCGGACCGGCGGGCCTCGACGTCCCGCCGCCCGGCGTGCGCGGCGGCGCGGCTCTCGTACGTTCCGGTCACGATGCCGTTACTTCCTGGAGAGCGCCAGTGTGCCCCGCGCGACCTCCCCTTCCTGTCCCTGCGGCCGCAGCACCCAGACCCCCTTGCCCGTCCGGCCGTCGAAGGTCGCCTGCAACGTGACCTCTCCCCCGTCGTCCAGCGGGTAGTCGTACTTGCCGGTGAAGCTGGCGCCGTCGAGTGTGACCGCCTTGAGCTCGCTGGTGTACGGCGGCGAGCCCGCGGTGACCGCAATCTTGCCGTGCAGCGTCCCGTCGGCGTTCTTGTCGAGCGTCAGATCGAACTCGCCGTTCGAAGCGCCATCCCATGAGCCTGTCCAGACGCCCAGGTAGTCGGCGGCCGCAGCCGTTGTCGCACCCGCCTGGGCGTGGCCCGCTCCCCCGCCCGCGAGCATCAACAGACACACCATTACCAGATATCGCATCGCTCCTCCCCGGGCATCGTAGCACCGTGCATGGTGACCCGGGGCCGCCGGCGGCCGGCTGGCGGCGCATATAATCCGCGCATGCGCATTCCTGTTCTGGCGGCGGCAGTGGCCGCGCTGGCGGTGGTGTCGGACGCGCCGCGCGCCGCCGGCGTCCCTCAGGCGCAGGCGCCACGCTTCGACATCGTGATCCGCGGCGGCACGGTCTACGACGGCACCGGCGCTGCCGGACGACGGGCCGACGTCGGCATCCGCGGCGATCACATCGCCGCGGTTGGCGACCTGGGCGCCGCCAGCGCGGCGCGCGTGGTGGACGCGACGGGCATGGCGGTGGCCCCCGGGTTCATCAACATGCTGTCGTGGTCCACGGACTCGCTGATCGCCGACGGCCGATCCCAGGGCGAGCTGCGGCAGGGGGTCACGACCGAGATCTTCGGCGAAGGCACGTCGATGGGCCCGCTGACGCCGGCGATGAAGCGCCGCGCAGTCGAGCAGATGGGGGACATCAAATACGACATCACCTGGACGACGCTGTCGGAGTACCTGGGGGAGCTCGAGCGGCGCGGCGTCTCGCCGAACGTGGCGTCGTTCGTCGGCGCGACCACCATCCGCGAGCACGTCATCGGCCTCGAGGACCGCAAGCCGACGCCGGCCCAGATGGAGGAGATGCGGACACTGGTGCGGCGCGAGATGGAGGCAGGGGCGCTCGGGATTGGATCCTCGCTGATTTACGCGCCGGCGTTCTATGCCGATACCCGCGAGCTGATCGAACTGTGCAAGGTGGCGGCGGAGTACGGCGGCAGCTACATCTCGCACATGCGCAGTGAGGGGAACCGGCTGCTCGAGGCGGTGGACGAGGTGATTACCATTGCCCGGGAGGCGAAGATTCCCGCCGAGGTCTATCACCTCAAGGCGGCGGGCCAGGCGAACTGGCCGAAGATGGACGCCGTGATCGCGAAGATCGAGAAGGCGCGGCGCGACGGGCTGCGGATCACCGCTGACATGTATACCTACACCGCGGGTTCGACCGGCCTGGACGCCTCGATGCCGCCGTGGGTGCTCGACGGCGGCTATGACGCGGCCTACCGGCGGCTCAGAGATCCCGAGACGCGCCGGCGGATCCGCGCCGCCATCGAGACGCCGTCGAACGACTGGGAAAACCTCTACCTGGCGGCGGGCTCGCCGGATCGGGTGCTGCTGGTCGAGTTCAAGTCGCCGGCGCTCAAGCCGCTGACCGGCAAGACGCTCGCCGAGGCGGCGCGGCTCAGAGGAGAAGAGCCCGTCGAGACGATCATGAACCTGATGCTCGAGGACCAGTCGCGCGTCGGCACGGTCTACTTCATGATCTCCGAGGACAACATCCGCCGGCAGATCGCGCTGCCGTGGGTGTCGTTCGGATCGGACGCGGCGTCGATGGCCCCCGAGCCGCCGTTCACGCTGTCGTCCACCCACCCGCGCGCCTACGGCAACTTCGCGCGTGTGCTCGGCAAGTACGTGCGCGAGGAAAAGCTGCTGACCGTGGCCGAGGCGGTGCGCAAGCTCAGCGGCCTGCCCGCCAGCAATCTCGGGCTGGATCGGCGCGGCTTCCTCAAGAACGGCATGTACGCCGACGTCGTCGTCTTCGACCCGGACACGATCGCGGATCGCGCCACGTTCGAGCGCCCGCACCAGTATGCGATCGGGATGCGGGATGTCTTCGTCAACGGCGTGCAGGTGATCAGGAACGGCGAGCACACCGGTGCGACACCCGGCCGGCGTGCGGCGCGGCTGCCGGTGAAAGGCAAGGCCTGAGGCAATGCACAGCGACACCTGGGCGGCGGTCGACGAGTATCTGGCCGGCCGCCTGATGCCAGCGGACGCGGCCCTCGACGCAGCGCTCGAGGCGAGCGCCGCCGCCGGGCTCCCAGCCATCAGCGTCAGCCCGATGCAGGGCCGGCTGCTGCAGATGCTGGCGCGGCTGGCCGGGGCGCGGCGGATTCTCGAGATCGGCACTCTCGGGGGCTACAGCACCATCTGGCTGGCACGGTCGCTGCTCGAAGGCGGGCGGCTGATCTCGCTCGAGGCGGACCCGACGCACGCGGCCGTCGCCCGGGCGAGCATCACGCGGGCGGGGCTCGACGCGGTCGTGGAGGTCCGCATCGGGCGGGCGCTCGATTCGCTGCCCGCGATCGCGGCGGAGGGCTCCGGGCCGTTCGACCTGGTGTTCGTGGATGCCGACAAAATCAACACCCTCGCGTATGTCGAATGGGCGCTGCGGATGTCGCGCCCGGGGACGGTGATCGTCGTCGACAACGTCGTTCGCGACGGCGCCGTGGCGGACGCCGCCTCGACCGACGCCAGCGTGCAGGCGATGCAGCGGTTCTTCGAATGGCTGGAGCGGGAACGACGCCTGACCGCCACCGCCATCCAGACCGTCGGCGGCAAGGGCTACGACGGCATGGCGATCGCCGTGGTCACCCCGGACCACGGCGACGGTGCGCTGCGTTAGACTCGACTTGCCACATGCAGAGGACGCATCACGTCTGGTATTCACCGCGGCTCGAACACGACATGGGCGTGGCGGTCTTCGGCCACTGGGGCCAGCCGCTGCTGGCCTTTCCCACCAGCCACGGCGACGAGTGGGAGCTCGAGCGCCAGGGATTGATCGACGCGATTGCCGACTTCATCGACGCCGGCCGGGTCAAGGTGTTCACGGTCGGCTCCAACAATCACGAGTCGTTCATGAACGACTCGGCGCATCCGCTGCACCGCAGCTGGCGGCAGCGCCTGTTCGACGAGTACGTCCGGGAAGAGGTGCTGCCCTTCGTCGATGACCACTGCCGGAGCCCCGGCCTGGCGATGGCCGCGACCGGCGTCTCGCTCGGCGCCTACCACGCCGCCAACACGCTGTTCCACGCGCCGCACCGGGTCAAGCGCTGCTACGCGCTGTCGGGCATCTACGACCTCCGGCGCTTCATGGGCGGCATCTACGACGACAACTTCTACCTCCAGAATCCGGTCGATTACATGGCGGGTCTTGCCGATCCGTGGCTGCTCGAGCAACTGGCGAGCTGCGAGATTCGGCTGGTAACGGGCAGCGGGCCGTTCGAGGATTGCGGCTACTCATACGCGTTGTCGGGCGTGCTGGCGCGGCGCGGCATCCGTCATCATGTCGACGACTGGGGGCCGCGCGGCGGGCACGACTGGCCCTACTGGAAGATGCAGCTGCGGGATTATCTGTCGCGCTGGTGAGCCACTAGTCGCGCACGCCGGCGGCGGCGAACCTCTCCAGCAGGTACTGCCCCTTCGCGATCACCTGCTCGTCGTCTATCCAGACGTCACAGGCACGGGTCAGCACGTCCACGTGGGTGCGCGACTTCCAGGCGGCGCCGGTCTGGCTGCCGTAGGGATCGCCGAAGGCGAGGTGGACCCCGGGCACTTTCTCGTCCTGCAGCAGGACGCCGATCATCTCCCGGAGCCCGAGGTTGGTGCCGAAGGCGAGCTCCCCCACCCTGTCGCTGTTGCCGTCGGTGTGGCAGTAGCGCCAGAAGTCCTGCTCGAGATCCGCGCGCTGGCAGCTGGCCGACGCCAGCCGGGCGCCGCGGATCTCCAGCACCAGCGGGGTGCGATCGAGGGCGCCGTACTTGCCGTTGAAGTAGTCGCCCGCGGTGCCGTCGCAGACGAACCTGCCGTCCACGGACCGCGGCGTCGTGAACACTTCGCCGGCGGGCAGGTTCGACCAGTAGCGCGTGCTGATCAGGCCGCTGGTCTTGACCCACGCCAGCGCCGGATCGAAGGTCGCGATGAAGTCGGTGCCGGCGGCGGTGCGCACGGTCAGCGTTCGCGCCCGCGGCATCCGCTCGCAGAGCTGCCGGCTGAGCCGATCGACCTGCTGATAGTCGGCGCGCATCCCTTCCCGCATGATCCGCGGCGTCACGCCGACCATGTGGGCGTAGCGGATCCGCCGCCGTTCGACCAGGCCGACGATCGCCATCCGCACCGCCAGTTCTCCCTCCTGCGGCTGGACGCAGAGGATGCCGGCGGCGGCGGCCTCGAGTGCCTCGAGCACGGCGGCCGGGGTCGAGGGCATCGGCCGCGCCGAGACCGACTCGATCAGCAGGCAGCGGGCGTCCGCCTGCGCCCCGGCCAGCGCCTGCTCGAGACTCGCCGCCACCTCGCGGCTGGCCTCGTCCGCGATCAGCGCGACGCGTTCGCCGGGGCGGATGGCGAGACAGGTCTCGACGGCGTTCTGTGCGCCCGGGAGGAGATCCGGCGCCGCGGAACCGAACAGCATCCAGAAAAGTGTATCAGCGCGGCGGATCGTCGCTGACCACGAAGGCCGGCACCTGGCCTCCGCCAGAGGTGACATTGGCCAGACCTGTCGCGCTCAAACGAGTGAGATAACCGGCCATCCGGCCGCGGAAAAGGTACGGCGCGAAGTCCACCAGCATCTCCCGGTTCTCCACCGCGCCGAGGGGGTCGAACTGCGGAAACGGCTCGCGTCGGACCGGGATCCGCTCCTGAATGACCCAGGACCCTCGCGGGTCCGCCAGCGCCCGCTCGAGCGCCGCCGCCCATTCGGCGCCCGGCGTTTCCCATCCCAGATGGACGCCGGTGCCGCCGTACTCGTCGTTCGGTTTGAGCACCAGCTGCTCGCGCTCGTCTTCCGCCATCCGGAGCAGGGCGGAGCGGCGGCCGTGCCGCACCGTGGCGGCGTCGGCGACAACCCGCGTCCATGGCACGTGGGCGCGAATGGCGGCGTGGTCCGCGGCGGTGAACAGCGGCGCGTTGCGTTCGTCGGTCAGCACCGCGAAAAAGGCTTTCTTGTGCGCCAGCTTGCAGCGCAGCGTGTTCGCGACGCACACCGCCCTGGCACGATAGGCCGAGACCAGCGCCGCGCACTCGTCCGGGCGCGCCACGACGTCGTTCATCAGCACCCGGCGATAGACGAGATCGACCCGCCGGCCGGCCGCGGTCAGCGCCCGGCCGTCGAACTCCAGCTCGCGCGGATCGCAGACCAGCGTCGGCACGCCGGCCGCCACGAAGGTCTCGGCGAGGATCTCGAACTCCGTCCAGGTCGGGACGCCGCGCCAGTCGACGATCGCCACCACCGGCGGGCTGGCGGAGCCGCCCCACTCCCGGTAACTCTCGAGCAGCGCGGCGAGCAGCGGCGCGATGGTGCGGTTGAAGCGCACCGCGCGGCCAGCGCGAAACCGCGCCATGATCGGCAGCGCATCGAAGATTTCGCAGAGCCGCTCGGTATAGGCCGGCCCGGCCGGCGATTCGGCGTTGTACTCGGCGAAGTGGATGGTATCGGGCAGCAGGAAGGCGTCGAGGCGGGAGGCGGTGCTGGCGCGAGCGTAGCCGGGATCGATGCGCACCAGCGCCTCTTCCGCCCCCGAGACGCCGAGCTGGTCGAAGACCGCGCGCGACGCCATCGCCGCCTCGGTGACCCGCTCGCCCAGCGCCGCGATCCGCTCCGCCGCCGCGCGCATCCGCGCTTCGTCCTCGCCGGTCAGGAAGAACGGCCGCAGGAACGGGCAGGTGACGCGATCGCCGAAGGTCAGCTTGCGCGCGCGCATCGCCGCCGCCAGCGCCGCCGTGAAGGCCGGGCTGAGCTCGACCTCCGGCCGCAGCAGCCCCTGCCAGGCGGCGATCGGGTCCATCCTAGCGCGGCCCCGGTGAACCGAGGACGCCAGCCGGCCCGCCCAGGCCCAGCATCGCTTCCCACCGCGGCCAGCACTGCGAGGGCTCGTTATCGAGCGACCGGGCGATCACCAGCGCGGTCATCTTCTCGAGGACGTGCGAGAAATAGAACGGGGTGATGCGATCGCGCTCGAAGTCGGGCGCCGGGTTCAAATAGTCAATCGCATAGGGCACGCCGTCGCGCATCGCGAACTCGATGGTGTTCATCTCGTAGCCCAGAGCGAGATTGATCGTCCGGGCGTCGCGCACCACCCGGTCGCCGGCCTCCGCCGACAGGTAGTTGTGGTCGACCAGGTAGCGCCGCTCGCGCGGATCGTAGGCGACCGGGGTGATGTCGGTCTTGCCGAAGGTGAAGCAGCGCACGTAGAGGTCGAAGTCGATGAACTCCTGCAGCGTCATGCAGTAGGGGGAGGTGCCCTCGTAGGCCGCCAGCAGCTCCTTCTTGTCGTGGACCTTGTAGACGTGCTTCCAGCCACCGCCGGAGTACGGCTTCAGGATCGCCGGCCGGCCGACATAGTCGAGCAGCGCGTCCCAGTCGATCGGGAACTGCAGGTTGCGCAGCGACTCGGGCACCAGATCGATGTCCGCCGGGTAGCCCTTCTGCGGCAGCAGCACGGTGCGCGGGATCGCGCAGCCCAGCTTCGCCATCACCGAGTAGTTGAAATACTTGTCGTCGGCGGTCCACCAGAACGGGTTGTTGATCACGTACGTCCCCTGGAGGACGGCATGCTTCATCGCCCCGCGGTAGTACTCGACCTCGTGCGAAATGCGGTCGACGATCACCCGGTAGCGCGCCGGCTCGTCCATCCTGGTGCCGCCGAGTGTCACCATCTCGGCGCTGATGCCGTGCGCCGCACCGGCGCGGTTGACGGCGTCGATGAACGCCGGTGGAAAGCTCCACTCGCGCCCCACCAGCAGCCCGACGCGCATCTCTCCGCTTCCGGCGCTCATGCCCGCTCCCCCTCGCGCCGGTCCACCCCCGCGCGCGTCTCCTCGACGATGTGCTGCACCACCGCCTTCAGATCCCCGGTCTGCTTGAACACCGCCAGCTGCCGCTCGGCGCTGGTCCCCTCCCGCAGCACGGTATGCACGTACTCCACCGCCTCCCGGCTCTCCAGCTCGTCCACCACGTCGTCCACGAACTCGAGCAGCTCCAGCGCCAGCTGGCGCATCGGCACTTCGGCGTGCTTGCCGAAATCGATCAGCTTGCCGTCGAGCCCCCAGCGCGCCGCCCGCCACTTGTTCTCCTCGATGAGCGGCTTGGCATAGAGCCGGAAGCTCATGTTGCGCGAGTAGAGCTTGTGCAGTTTGACGACGATCGCCTGGGTCAGCGCCCCGAGCATGACCGCCGCCTCCGGCCGCGTCGGCACGTCACAGACCCTGAACTCCAGCGTCCCGAACGACGGATGCGGCCGCACATCCCACCAGATCTTCCGCGCATCGTCTATGCAGTGCAGATCGACGAGCATCTGCACGTAGTCCTCGTACTCTCCCCACGAGCCGAAGTGGTCAGGCACCCCGGTCCGCGGGAAGCGCCGGAAGATGGTGGTGCGGTAGGAGCGGAGCCCGGTGTCCCGCCCCATCCAGAACGGCGAGCTGGTCGAGAGCGCGAGCAGGTGCGGCAGGAAATAGCGCGCCTGGTTCATCAGGTCGATGGTCGTCTGGCCGGGGGGCACGGCGACGTGGACGTGGAGGCCGAAGATCAGCAGCGAGCGGGCCAGCTGCTGCAGCTCCTCGACGATACTGTCGTAGCGGACGCCAGGCGAGAGGATCTGATCCTTCCAGTGGGAGAAGGGATGGGTGCCAGCGGCCGCGACCGCGAGGCCGACCCGCTCGGCGCCGCCGGTGAGCTCGCGCCGGATGCGGAAGATCTCGTCCTCGAGCTGGGGCACGCCGTCGCAGATCCGGGTGCCGACCTCGACGATCGACTGGTGCAGCTCCGGCTTGATCTGCTCGCCGAGCGCCGGCGAGCTCGAGGCCAGCAGCTCCGAGACGTGGGAGCGCAGCTCCCAGGTTTCGGGATCGACGATCTGGAACTCCTCCTCCACGCCGACGGTGAAGCGGTGCGCCATCGGCCGTTCAATCCATCTAATGCGCCGGCCAGATCGCGGACTCGGTCCGGGCGGTCTTGAGATAGTCCTCCATCCGCCGGACGACCTCGGGGTGCGCCGCGGCGACGTCGTGCTGTTCGCCAAGATCGGTGTCGAGGTCGTAGATCTCCAGCGCCGCCTCCGGCTTGAGCCGGATCGCCTTCCAGCGGCCCATCCGCACCGCCTGCTTGAAGCCGCGCTCGTGGAACTCCCAGTAGAGCGGCGCGTGCTCGACGCGCGTATTTCCGGTAATGGCCGCCGCCACCGAAACGCCGTCGATCGCGTCGGGGACCTGTGCGCCGGCAATCGCCGCCAGCGTGGGGAGCACGTCCCAGTGCGCCCACACCTGATCGCTGACGCGGCCGGCCGGCACCGTCCCCGGCCAGCGCGCGATCATCGGCACGCGGATGCCCCCCTCGTAGAGGTCGCGCTTGATGCCGCGCAGCGGCCCGGCGCTGTGAAAGTAGGCGGGGTTGGCGCCTCCTTCCTGGTGCGGGCCGTTGTCGCTCGTGAAGAAGACCAGCGTGCGGCGGTCGATGCCCTGCGCGTTCAACCGCTCGACGAGCCGGCCGACGTCGCGGTCCATGCGGGTGATCATGCCGGCAAAGGCGGCAAAGGGCGTCGGCTGCGAGCGGTAGCCGAGCGACGGGCCGTTCGGGATCGCGCCGGTCTGCCTGGCGTCGGCCGCGGCATTCACGAACGGCCGCTCCTCGAACTTGCCCTTGAACGGCGCCATCGAGTCGTCTGGAACCCGCTCCTCGGCGTGCGGCACGGTGTAATTCAGATAGACGAAGAAGGGGCGGGCGTCGGCCTGGGCCATGAAGGCGGCCGCTTCCCTGGTGAAAAGATCGTTGGCGTAGTCGTGCTCCAGGCTCACCGGGACGCGCTCGCCATTGCGCCACAGGTGGTCGGTGAACTGGCGATGGGCGTGGCGCTGATCGAGGAAGCCGAAGGAGAGATCGAAGCCCTGGGCATTCGGCAGGCCGCTGGTCCCCGGCTGGCCGAGGCCCCACTTGCCGATGATCGCGGTGCGGTAGCCCGCCGCCTTGAGCACTTCCGCGATGGTGACGTCAGCCGCCGGCAGCGGCACGTCGCCGATCTCGGCGCCGCCGTTGCCGCGAATCGAGGCGTGGCCGGAATGGCGGCCGGTCATCAGCGCCGCCCGCGACGGAGCACAGACGGTGCTGCCGGCGTAGTACTGCGTGAACCGGGTGCCTTCCTTCGCCAGCCGGTCGATGTTCGGGGTGCTGAAGCGCGTCTGGCCGAAGACGCTCAGGTCGCCGTAGCCGAGGTCGTCGGCCTGGATAAAAAGAATGTTTGGGGGCTGCGGCCGGGACGCCTGCGCCCCGGCGGTGGCCGCCAGCCCCAGCATCGACAGCACCATGCCCATCAGCGATCGCTTCATGTGGTCTCCTCAGTCTCTGCGCAGGACTTTATTTCAAGTCCTCCCGCAGCAGATCGGAATTGATCGCGAATGCGGCTTCGGCCCCTTCCGCTGCCGCGACAATCACCCACTGCACCGCCCGCGAGGCGTCTCCGGCGACGAACAATCCCCGCAGGTGCGTGCTCTCGTAGTGCCCGGTCGGCACCGTCCCCTTCTCGTTCAGCTCGCAGCCGAGGCGCATCGCCAGTTCCGAGCGCTGGGTCTGGCCGGTGGTGAAGAACATCGCCCGCCGCGGCAGGCTTCCGCCACCGGCAAACATCACCCGCTCGAGGATGCCGTCGCGTCCCTCCAGCGAGGTGATGCGCTCCTCGCGCACCGCGATGCCGTTGCGCGCCAGGCGCTGCCGCTCGTCCGCGTCGATCTCCGCCGGCCCGTCGGTGCAGAGGACGATGTCGCGGGTCCAGGCGGTGAGCTCCAGGGACAGTCCGACGCCGCGCTGCCCCTGGCCGTAGATCACGACCGGCTGATCGCGCAGCTCCCAGCCGTCGCAGTACGGGCAATGGAAGACGCTGCGGCCGTAGAGCTCGGTGATGCCGTCGATCTCCGGCAGGTGATCGACGACGCCGGTGGCAATCAGCAGCTTGCGTGACAGGACGACGGTGCCGTTCTCGAGCGTCACCTGGAAGCGGCCGTCGATGCATTCGGCCGCGACCGCGCCGATGGGGCGGAGCTCGACCGTGTCGTAGCGCTCCAGTTCCTGGCGGCCGATGGCCAGGAACTCGGACGGCGGCAGGCCGTCGCGGGTCAGGTAGCCGTGCAGCGCGTGCGACGCGGCGTTGCGCGGCCGGCCGGTGTCGCAGACCAGCACCCGCCGCCGGCAGCGCCCCAGGATGAGCGCGGCGCTCAGCCCCGCGGGGCCGGCGCCTACTATCACGACGTCGTAACGCTGCTCCATGATCTCCTGAGTGATGCCGGAGCCGGTGCTACGCGGCCGGGGCGAGGGCGCGGAAGCGCGGATCGTCGCGCAGCGCCTCGAGGTCGATGTCGATGCGCGCCCGTGCCGCGGTCAGGGCGGGGAGCGCGCGCGCCACCCGCTCGAGTGAATCCAGCGCCAGATCGCGCTCGCCGCGGAGCGCGTGCAGCGAGGCGATGTAGTAGCGCGTGAAGGGATCGTCGGCGCCGGTGGCGACCCGGGTCTCGAACGCCTTCAGCGCCCGGCTGAAGTGCCGGGCGGCGTCCTCGTCCCGGTGCAGGCGCAGGTAGGCGGCGCCCGTCTTGACGTTGAGCTCGAGCAGCGTGCGGTCGCGAAGCGCGTGATCGCTCGCGCCGATGAACGCCATCTCGCGCTCGTATTCCCGCAGCGCCCCGTCGTAGTCGCCGCGGAGGTAGAAGACGTAGCCGAGCCGCGAGTGGGCGCCGACCACCTGCAGCCCGAGGTTGCCGGAGATGTACTGCTCCTGCAGCTCGACGGCACGGCGGCTGACCTCCTCGGCCCGGGTCAGGTCTCCCTGCCACGCCAGCATCAGCGACAGCTGCAGGTAGGAATAGCCGGCGTCCGGGTTGAGCGCGATCGCCCGCTCGAACAGCGGCACCGCGGCGGCGAAATCCCCCTTGCCGACCCAGTAGGCGCGCGCCAGCGACTGGTACGCCTGGCCGTTGTCCGGATCCAGCCGCAGCGCCTCGCGGATCTCGGCGATCCCTTCGTCCACCTGGCCGAGCGAGAGCAGCGCCGTGCCCAGCCAGTTGTGGGCGTCGGCCAGCTCCGGATCAATCTCCAGCGCCCGGCGCTCCATCTCCATGGCGCGGTGCTGCATCTCCGGGATGCTGAGGAAGTTCCCCTTCAGCCCGTAGGCCGAGCCGAGCGCCGCCCAGGCGAGCGCGTAGTCAGGATCGTGCCGCGTCGCCTCTTCGAACCCCGCGATCCCGCGATCGATCGATTCGCGGGTCGCCTGACGGAGATTCATCATGCCGCGGGCGTAGCTCTCGTAGGCCTCGACGGAGCGGGTCTCGCGGCGCTCGATGTCGGCGATCTCCGATCCACGCAGCGCCACGTTCAGCCCCTGGCTGAGCTCGAAGACGATCTTGTCCTGCAGCGCGAAGATGTCGTCGAAGCGGCCGTCCACCTTGACCGTGCGCCGCACCTCCCCGGTCGCCACCTCCACGAAGTTGGCGGTGATCCGGACCACGGTGCCCATGCGCTGGTAGCCGCCCACCACCACCCAGGTCGCCCCCAGCCGCCGGCCGACGTCGATGGCCAGCGAATCCTTCAAGTGAGCGCCGGTGGTCAGGTTCCGCAGCGCGTCGTAGACCCGGGCGCGCCCGATGACCGTCAGGCCGTGGATGTTCTTGAGGTCCGAGCTCACCGTCTCGGCGATGCCGGTGCCGATCCAGTCGTCCTCCGGTTCGCGGGTGATGTTGGCGAACGTCATCACCGCCACCGAGTTCTGGACGACGCCGGCCGGCACGATCGCGGAAATGCGTCCGCTGAGACGCGCCGGAGCCTCCAGGATCTCGCGGATCTCGCGCAGATCGCGGTGCATGTCGCGGGCGGACTGGTAGCGGAACTCCGGGTCCTTCTCGAGCGCGCGCGCCACCACCACCTCGAGCTCCGGCGGCACGCCGCTGGTGTAGCGCGACACCGGCGGCGGCGTCGTGTGCAGGATATGGTCGATGATCTCGGTCGGCGTCGTCCCTTCGAACGGCATCTGGCCGGTGAGCAGCTCGAACAGGACGACCCCGAAGGAGAAGAGATCGGCGCGGTGGTCCACCGGGCGGCCGAGCGCCTGCTCGGGCGCCATGTAGGACACGGTGCCGACGACCATGCCGGCCATGGTCATGTGGACCCGGGTGTGATCGCCCGTCGCCCCGCCGGCGAGGAACTTCGCCAGCCCGAAGTCGAGGACCTTGACCAGCCCGCGCTCGGTACGCATCAGGTTGGCGCTCTTGATGTCGCGGTGGACAATGGCGCGGGCATGCGCCTCGTCCAGCGCATCCGCGACCTGGACGCCGATCTCGACGACCTCCCGCACCGGAATCGGGCCCCGGGCAACCCGGGCCGAGAGCAGCTCCCCGTCCACGTACTCCATGACGATGAAGTCGGTGCCGCCGTCCTCGCCGATGTCGTAGGTGACGGCGATGTTCGGAGAGCGCAGCAGCGAGGCGGCGCGGGCCTCGTTGAGGAGCCGGGCGCGGCTCTCGGGGTCGGCCTTGAGGCCCGGGGGCAGGAACTTGAGCGCCACCGGGCGGCCGAGGCGGGTGTCCTCCGCCCGATACACTTCGCCCATCCCGCCCGCACCCAGGCGCTCCGCGATCCGGTAGTGCTGGACGGTTGTGCCTACCATGTGTCTCAGACGCGCGCC
>JAYTEJ010000284.1:0-3341 GCA_043735365.1 Acidobacteriota bacterium | reverse complement strand
GGATCGCGTCATGGATGGCGCGGATGGATCCCGACGTCGTCCTCCTGAACGAGGTGGAGAAGAACACCTACTGGGGCCACGAGGACCAGCCGGCACGCTATGCCGCGCTGATGCAGCAGCTCACCGGCCGCCACTGGTACGCGCTGTTCTCCCAGGAGTTCGGCGACGGCGAGGCCAATGGCAAGGGGCACCTGATTCTCTCGACCTATCCCTTCGATTCGATCGCGCGCCAGGCGATCAGCTACGATCGGGTGATCGGGGCGGCCGGCATCACCGTCAACGGCCGCGCCATCTCGCTCATCGTCACGCACCTCGATCCCGATTCGCAGACCCGCCGCCTCACCCAGGCCCGGGAGGTGACGTCGTGGAGCGGCAACCTCGGCGGCAATCGGATTCTCACCGGCGACATGAATGCCTGGCCGGATCAGAGCTCGATCGCCGAGCTCAACACGGGCTACCGGGACTCCTGGACCGACGCGGCCAGCCACGGCCGGGCCATCGGCTTCGCGGGACTCAATCCGGACGGGGCGACCCGCAACGGCCGCATCGACTACATCTTCTACGCGCGCAACGCCGGCGATCTGGCCGTGGTCCAGTCCCGGGTTTACGACACCCGCTCGGGCAGCACCATGCCGTCCGATCACCGGCCGGTGGTGACGACCTTCGAAGTCCAGTAGCGCACATCTCCGCCGCGGCGCTCCTCAGCCGGGCGCCGCGGAAACCTTCCTGCCTCGCCGTTTCTCTTCCCAAACTGACCAGAATCGAGACGCTTTCGGTCGGGCCTTCCGTCTCCTGTTGAGCCCTGATTGCGACAATGTCGAAATCAGAACTGAGCAGTATCTTGAGACAGTGGCTATTTGGCTGACATTTTAGCGAGTAGAGTAAAAGTTACAAACGGATGAGTTCCGGTCCGTTCTCCTGATGAGTCTCCAAATACTGCGCTGAACCAAAACCACTGCATTTGGTGACTTTTGTGAAGTGGTGGGGTCTTTGCGCTCTGCTAATCCGAGCGCGGCAACTTCTGCCCGCTCCCTTCCATCCACGCTGAGCCTCTTGCCTGTTTGAAGTCGGGGGAGGGGTGTGCGGTAACGAGCAGACGCTAACCAGGGGTTAGAAACGCATGGACCTGAGATTGATATTTCGTCGCGCTGCCCGCGCGGCTGTCACCGTGGCGCTGGCGTCTGTTGCTGTTCCGGCAGCCGCCCAGACCATCCAACTAACCCAGTCGAACGCGACCGTGCTGCGGGGCGGAGTCTACGCCGACACCAATCTGTCGTCGGACGCCGTGCTGAGCACGCGGGCGAGCAGTGACGCCTCCTACACTCGCCGCATCGTCATGAAGTTCGACACCCACAACACGATCGCCGCGGGAACCCCCATTGGTTCTGCCACGCTCACCATGACGGTCGGAGGCGGCAACGCGGAGGCGCGCACCGTCTCCGCCTATCGCATCAGCACCTCGTTCGATGAAGGGCAGACGACGTGGAACCGCCGCTACTCGACCTCCGCCTGGAGTTCGGCCGGCGGAGATCTGGCCGAAAAATATGCGGCGGCCGTGGTCTCGAATACGCCGGGCAGCCGGGTGACGTTCGATGTGACCGCCCTCGTCCAGGGTGTGGTCAACGGCACCTTTGGCTCGTCCCGCTACACGCGCATCGCGCTCGTGGACGGCGGGGCGTCGAGCCGCGACTCGTACAAGGAGTATTACTCGGACGAAGCGGGCGACTCCTCGGTGCGCCCGGTGCTGACGGTGATCTACGGCGGCACGGTGCCGGCCGCGACGACCACCACCACCACCACCACGAGCGGCGTGCAGCTGCGCGTCCTCCAGTACAACACGCACCACGGCGGCTACGGGACCGACGGCCGCTACGATCCGGACCGTCTGGCGACCTGGATGGCGAAGATGAAGCCGGACGTCATCATGCTCAACGAGATCGAGAAGTACACGTATTGGGGTAACGAAGATCAGCCGAAGCGCTACAAGGCAATGATGGAATCCAAGACCGGCCGGACGTGGTATTCCGTCTTCGCGCAGGAGTTCGGCGCGTGGACCTCGAACGGCAAGGGGCACCTCATCCTCTCGACTTATCCACTCGAGTCGACCGACTTCTTCGACATGAGCTGGGACCGGGCCGCGGCGATGGCGCGCATTACCGTCAACGGCCGCACCATCAGCCTCGTTGTCACCCATCTCGATCCGGATTCTCAGACCCGCCGGCTCACGCAGGCGCAGCAGGTCATCCTGTGGGGCACCGGCATCGCCGAGAACCGCATCCTGACCGGAGACATGAACGCCTGGCCGGATCAGTCCTCCATCCTCGAGTACTACAAGAACTACAACGACTCGTGGGCGGTTGCCGAGGCCGCGGGCACGGCGGTCTCGTTCAGCGGCCTGACGCCGTCGGGCGCCACCAAGAACGGGCGCATCGACTACGTCATGTATTCGAAGAAGGCCGCCAATCTCGTGGTGCTGGCGTCGCAGGTCTACGACACGCGGGATGCCAACGGGGTGATGCCCTCGGATCACCGCCCGGTGCTGACCACCTTCGAAGTGCGCTGACCGGCGCCGCCGCTCTTGTCGGAGTGCTGCGCGGGGGGAAGCCCCGCGCGGCGCTCCCGCAGCCGCGCCCAGAAGTACCCTGCAAAGAAGGCCGCCATCATCTGATGGCGGAACGCCCGCTCCGGCCGCCCCTGCACACCCTCACGCAGCATCCCGACGCCGTCCCGCAGCAGCGATCCATACATGTACCGCGGCACCCGCAGCAGATGCGGCGTCCGCCGCAGATCGACGCCGAGCTCGGTGACCGGCTGCATGCGCTCGAGCGCCGCCCGCGACACCCCCTTGCCGAACCACCAGCGGCGGAAGTACCTCCGCGTCAGCCGCTTCGCCGGGATGTGGTGATCCACTTCCATGGCCGGCACGTAGATGCCGCGCAGCCCGGCGTTGCGCGCCCGCATCAACAGCTCCGGGACCTCCTGTCCCAGCACCAGCCGCCCGCCGGTCCGGCCGAGATCGGCGCGAAACCCGCCGACGCGCTCGAACAGCTCGCTGCGGGTGGCCATGTTCGCGCCGAGCGGAACCTTCCGCCGCTCTTCGTACCCGAACGGCGCCGCGCCGTGATCCTGGATCGCGATCGTGCCCCAGAGATCGCCGCGGGACAGGTCCAGCCACCGCGGCGGCGGAATCTCCCAGATGGGTCGCACCGGTCCCCCGGTATAGGCCACCGCACCATCCCCGCCCGACAGCGGACCGCACGCCGCCTCCAGCCACCCCGGCGCCACCCGCACGTCGTCGTCCGTAAAGGCGAGGATCCGTCCTTCCGCCCTGGCGATGCCGG
>JAYTEJ010000283.1:0-2188 GCA_043735365.1 Acidobacteriota bacterium | reverse complement strand
CCGACTGCTGATCCGGCCAGGCGTACTTCGGGTCGGCCGGGGGCGGCAGCGCCGCCGCCGGCCCGCCGCCTCGGCCTTGATCGAGATCCACATCGTCCTTTGGGTCAGCCACGGGCCACCCCCTTGACGCTCGAGACCGCTTCGAAAATGCGGGAGAAGGTGCCGCAGCGGCAGATGTTGCCGTCGAGGCCGCGGCGAATCTGTTCCGGGGTCGGGGCTGGAGTCTTCTCGAGCAGCGCGACGCTCGCCATGATGAAGCCCGGCGTGCAGAAGCCGCACATCAGCGCGTCCTTGTCGCAGAAAGCCTGCTGCACCGGGTGCAGCGTGGTCCCGTTCGCGAGACCGTCGACGTTGCGGATTTCCTTGCCCTGGACCTCGATCGCCAGCGTCGAGCAGGCGTACACCGCGCGGCCGTCGACAATCATCGTGCACGCCCCGCAGGCGCCGCGATCGCAGCCGCGCTTGTTGCCGGTCTGATCGGCGCGCATGCGCAGCGCATCGAGCAGCGTCACCCGCGGCTCGAGCATCAGGTCGAGCCGCTTGCCGTTGACCATCAGGCGGACCGGCACTTCGCCGGGCCCCGCCGCCGCTCCGGCGGCGACACCCTGCGCATCCAGCTCCGTCGGCGCCGCGGCAGCGGTGACGGCGCTGACTACCCCCGCTGATTTCAGGAAGTCCCGTCGGCTGACGGCAAAACCGCCCGGTTTGTCATCCTCTCGAGCCATCGCTTGTCCTCTCGGCGCCATCATCCGGGAACGCGCCGGCCGATCCGTGAAAACGGACGGGCCAGGCGCGGAGCCGGCCTTGTCTGCGGTGTCGCGGCGCTCGGAGGGCCGACCCCGAGGGCCGGCCCTAGTGTAGGCCCGATATCCGGGCCGGGCAAACGTTAGTTCGGAGCGGCAGGCTCAGGAAGAAACCGTGCCGGCGGCTCCCATGAATTCTCCGCCGCGAAAATGCCGTCCGTCCGAGTGCGCCCGTGACTGCCCTCAGCGCGCCGGCTTCTGCGTCATCGGCACGAAGCGCACCGGCAGGGTACCCAGCGTCTCCGTGCCCGTCGCTGTCCGCCGCAAAATCCGCAGCTCCTGGATCCCGGTCCCGACCGGAATCGCCATCAGCCCGCCAACCGCGAGCTGCTCGACCAGTGCCGGCGGGACGTCGTCGGGAGCAGCGGTCACCATGATGCGGTCGTAAGGGGCATGCTCCGGCCAGCCCAGATAGCCGTTCCCGCTGCGGACCTCGACGTTGTGGTAGCCCAGCCCGGCGAGCTGGTCGCGCGCGCGGTCCGCCAGCCCCGGCACCACTTCCATGGTGTAGACCTCGCCCACCAGCAACCCCAGCACCGCGGCCTGATAGCCCGACCCGGTGCCAATCTCGAGGACCCGATCCGACGGTGCGAGCTCCAGCGCCTCGGTCATGAACGCGACGATGTAGGGCTGGGAGATGGTCTGCGAGTGGCCGATGGGCAGCGGCGCGTCGTGATACGCCGAGGCCCGGGCCGCCGGCGGGACAAAAAGGTGGCGGGGCACGGTCCGGATCGCCTCGAGCACCCGCGAGCTGCGGATGTCGCGGGCGCGCAGCTGCTCGTCCACCATGCGGCGGCGCTCCGCCTCCCAGTCCGGCTCTGACCGCGGCGGGGGATCCCCAGCGCTGCTGCAGGCAAGCACCGACAACAGGGCGACAAGGGCCGAGCCGGCACAGACCTGCGGCGCCATGCGGATCATGGTAATCCGATCAGGACGAAGCCGCCGAGGACGGCGTCCGATGGCCGGCGCGCCGTCGTCAGCGGGGCCAGCGCGGCCTTGGCCGTGCCATGGCGCTGCCCTTCGCCGAGGAGACCGTCTGGTGACGCCGCCGCGGGCTCAATCCGCCGTATGATGGCGCGATTCTCATGAGCACCCGACTGCTTCTCCCCATCCTGGTGGCCGCGGCCTTTGGCGCGCGGCCGGCGGCACCTCCCGATCCCCTCCTCAAGGGGCCGGTCGCGGTTGCCGGCGGGCAGATCTCCGGCGTCCCCGGCGACGATCCCGCGATCACTGCCTTCAAGGGCATCCCGTTCGCCGCGCCGCCGACCGGACCGCTCCGCTGGCGCGCCCCCCGGCCGGTGATCCCCTGGACCGGTGTCCGCAAGGCCGATCACCTCTCGCCGAGCTGCATCCAGACGATCGTGTCCGGCAAGCAGCCCTGGACC
>JAYTEJ010000282.1:0-3900 GCA_043735365.1 Acidobacteriota bacterium | reverse complement strand
CTGGTCGTCATCGACATGGCCAACCACCTGTTCGAGGGGCAGGCGCCAGAGGTCGCCGAGGCGCTCGAAGACCTGCTCGTGGATTTTCATCCGGAGGCGTCGAGCCGTCATGAATGACGCGGTAGTCGTCAGCGCGGTCCGGACCGCGGTCGGCAAGGCGCCGCATGGCGCGCTGCGCTCGACCCGTCCCGACGAAATGGCGGCGGTCGTCATCGCCGAGGCGCTGCGCCGCGCGCCCGGGCTCGACCCCGCCGAAGTGGACGACGTCGTCATCGGCTGCGCGATGCCGGAAGCGGAACAGGGCCTCAACGTGGCGCGGATCGCCAGCCTGCGCGCCGGTGTGCCGGTCTCCGCGTCGGCCGTCACCGTCAACCGGTTCTGCTCCTCGGGGCTGCAGGCGATTGCCTCGGCCGCAGAACACATCATGGTGGGCGGCGCCAGGGTCATCGTTGCCGGCGGGACCGAGTCGATGAGCCTGGTGCCAATGGGTGGGCACAAGGTCTCCCCCAACCCGACGCTGATGGATCGGTATCCCGACGTCTACCTGAGCACCGGACTGGTAGCCGAAACGCATGCGCGCGAAGCATCGGCCTCGCGCGAGGAACAGGACGCCTTCGCGCTCGGGAGTCATCAGCGCGCGATTGCGGCGATCGACGCCGGACGCTTCGAGGAGGAGATCGTGGCGCTCGAGATGGCGGACGGCTTCCGGATCGATGAAGGCCCGCGCCGGGATACGTCGATGGCGGCGCTGGCGAAGCTGCGGCCGGCCTTTGACGTCACGGGATCCGTCACCGCCGGCAACTCGTCGCAGATGAGCGACGGCGCCGCGGCCGTGGTCGTCATGGACGCGGCCCGCGCCCGCGAGCTCGGGCTCGAGCCTCTCGGGCGGTTCGTCGCCTTCGCCACCGCCGGCGTCGAGCCCGAGCGCTTCGGCATCGGTCCCGTCCTGGCGATCCGCAAGGTGCTGAAGAGCGCCGGGCTGTCGCTCGACCAGATCGATCTGGTCGAGCTCAACGAGGCGTTCGCCGCCCAGGTGATCGCCTGCCTGCGCGAGCTGCCGATCGATCCCGCGCGGCTCAACGTCAACGGCGGCGCCATCGCCCTCGGCCATCCACTCGGCTGCACCGGTGCGAAACTGACGACCACGCTGCTCTACGAAATGCGCCGCCGCGGCTCGCGATACGGCCTGGTGACGATGTGCGTCGGCGGCGGCATGGGTGCGGCCGGCATCTTCGAACGGATCTAGGAAGGTAGCCATGGGCATCACGACCATCGTGCGTGGCGGCGGCTGGCTCACCGACGACATCCCGGACGCGGGGGTGCTGGCACCGGAGACGCTGACCGAGGAACACCGCCTCATCGGCCGTACCGCCGACCAATTCATCACCACCGAGGTGCTGCCGGCTGGCGAACGGCTGGAACAGAAGGACTGGGCGCTCGCCCGCCAGCTGGTGAAGCGGGCCGGCGAGCTGGGCCTGCTCGGCACCGACGTCCCCGAGGCCTACGGCGGCGTCGGCCTCGACAAGGTCTCGTCGATCGTCGTCGGCGAGTCGGTCGGCCGGTCGGCGTCGTTCGCGACCACCTTCGGCGCACAGACCGGGCTGGTTATCACCCCGCTGGTGTGCTTCGGGACCGAAGAACAGAAGGCCCGCTACCTGCCCGGGCTGGTCAGCGGAGAATCGACGGGTGCCTACGCGCTGAGCGAGTCCGGCTCCGGATCCGACGCGCTCGGCGCCCGGGCGCGGGCGACGCGCAGCGCCGACGGCAGCTTCCGCCTGAACGGCGAGAAGATGTGGATCACCAATGGCGGCTTCGCCGACCTCTTCATCGTCTTTGCGAAAGTTGACGGCGAGCAGTTCACCGCCTTCATCGTCGAGCGCGGCTTCCCCGGGGTCAGCACCGGCGCCGAAGAGCACAAGATGGGGCTGCACGGGTCCTCGACGACGCCGCTGATTCTGCAGGACGCGGAGGTGCCGGCGGGCAACGTGCTCGGGCAGATCGGCAGCGGCCACAAGGTGGCGTTCAACGTCTTGAACTACGGCCGCTTCAAGCTGGCGGCGATGTGCAGCGGCGGCGCCCGCGGGGTGGTGGCAGAGGCTGCCGCCTACGCCGCCGAACGGCGCCAGTTCGGCCGTGCCCTCGGGAGCTTCGGCGCCATCAGGCACAAGCTCGCCGAGATGGCGATCCGCCTCTACGCGGTGGAAAGCATGCTCTACCGCACCGCGGGCCTGATCGACGGCGCGATCGGCGAGGGCCCCGCAGGCGCCGGGAACGAAGCAGCGGTGCTGGCGGCGCTCGAAGAGTTCGCCATCGAGGCGTCCATCCTCAAGGTCGCGGGCAGCGAGATGCTCGATTTCGCGGTCGACGAGAACGTCCAGATCCATGGCGGGAACGGCTTCGTCCGCGACTACCCAGCCGAGGGGCATTACCGCGACGCGCGCGTCAATCGGATTTTCGAAGGCACCAACGAGATCAACCGGCTGCTGATACCGGGCATTATGATCCGCCGGGCGCTGAAAGGCACACTGCCGCTCATCGGCGCGGCAAAGAAGCTGCAGGACGAGATTCTCGCGCCGGCGAGCGCCGAGCCGCTGGCGGACGGGCCGCTGGCGGGCGAGCGGCGAACGATTGCCGCCCTGAAGAAAGTCGGGCTGATGGTGATCGGCACCGCCATGCAGACCTACGGCGACAAACTGACCGACGAGCAGGAAGTGTTGACCGCTGCGGCCGACATCCTGATCGACATCTTCGCCGCCGAGAGTGTCGTCGCGCGTGCCGTCGCGGCGGCGCCGCTGCACCAGGCGGTCGCGGCAATCGTGGTCCACGATGCCGCGGCCCGCGTCGAGGCTGCGGCGCGCGTCGCGCTCGCCGCGATGGCGGAAGGGGATGCACTGCGGACCCTGCTCGCCGCGCTTCGCAAGATGCTCAAGCCCGCGCCGATCAACACCGTCGCGCTTCGCCGCCTGATTGCCGATGCCGTGCTCGAACGTAAAGCCTACGTCTTTTAGACTCTCGCCCCCGGCGTGGCCGGCGGAGGTCCGCTGGCGAGCGGCGCTGCTCGCGGTGCTGATTGCCGCGGCGTGCAGCGCGTGCGCTTCGCGGGAGCTCCCTTACGGAGACGAGATTGCAGGCTGGCGGGCCGCCAAGGACCAGTTCATGCGGGAGTCTCCCGACTCCCCGGTCCCGGCCGCCGCGCGGGCGGCGTTTCCCTCGCTCAGCTACTTTCCCGTGGCGCCTGATTACCGCGTGCCGGCGGAGCTGAGCGTGGCGCCGAGCGACACCACCCTGGCGATCCCGACCTCGAACGGCCAGCCGCGTCTGCATCGGCGCGTCGGCACCCTGCGCTTCACGCTCAAGGGGCAGCCGCTGGCGCTGACGGCGTTCGTCGAAGTCGGCCAGGAGGACATGCGGCGTCTCTTCGTGCCGTTCGGCGACCTCACCAACGGCACCGAGACCTATCCGGGCGGCCGCTACCTCGAGCTCGATCGGACGGCGACCGGCATCTACGACCTCGACTTCAACCGCGCGTTCCATCCGTTCTGCTACTACAACCCGGTCTACGACTGTCCGTATCCGCCCCGGGAGAACCGCCTGGCGGTGCCGGTGCGGGCGGGCGAGAAGATGGGACCGGCGGGGCACAAATGATCGAGGCCGTGGTGTTCGACTTCGACGGGGTCCTGGCCGACTCCGAACCGCTCCACCTGCGCGCCTACCAGGAGGTGCTCGCGGCGCTGGGCGTCGCGTTGACCCGCGAGGAGTATTACCGCGACTACCTGGGGTACGACGATGCGGGAGTGTTCACGGCGCTGGGCGAGGCGCACGGCTGGGCGATGAACGAGGAGAGGCTTGTCGCGCTGATCGCCGAGAAGGGGCGGGTGTTCGACGCAAGCATCGAGACCA
>JAYTEJ010000281.1:0-2778 GCA_043735365.1 Acidobacteriota bacterium | reverse complement strand
CCTTACCTGTTCGTGCCGCTGATGTCCCGCGATGCCGTCGACCGCGTCACCCTCGACCGCCGCGCCTACGCCTGCTGCCTCGACGCAGAGGGCCTGCCGGAGCGTCCCTGCTTCTTCTTCACCACCGCGGCCGCTGTATCGGGCGGCGACGACGAGACCGTCTACAGCCGCATGCTCGCCCCCGGGTTCGGCATTACCGAGGATCCGGCGACCGGCAGCGCCTGCGGGCCGCTCGGCTGCTACCTCGTCCACCACGAGCTCGTCGACTCGGGCGCGGCGCAGCGCATCGTCAACCGCCAGGGGGTCGCCATGGGGCGCTCCAGCCGCATCCACATCTGCATCGATGCCGACGACGGCGCCATCTCGCGCGTGCGCATTGGCGGCCGTGCCATCATGGTCGGCCATGGTGAGCTCGACGTCTAACCCGCGCCAGCGCCTGTGGGCTCCGGCCCGGCGGCCTTGCACCGGAGGCAGCTGAGAGACGCATGCCTGAGCCCCACGTGACGGCCGCGGCCGGCGATCCGCGCAACGACGCGTGGCGGGCGGCGCTGCTGGAGTCGTCTCTCGATTGCGTGATCGTGATGGACGGCGCCGGCCGGATCGTCGACGTCAACCGCATCACCGAAGAGACCTTTGGCCACCAGCGCGACGCGATCGTCGGCCGGCGGCTCGCCGAGGTCTTCGTCCCGCCGGAGCTGCGCGAGGCGCACGATCGCGGCCTGGCGCGCTATCTCCAGACCGGCACCTCCAACATCATCGGCAGTCGCATCGAGGTACCGGCGCTGCATGCCGACGGCCGCCAGATTCCGATCGAGCTCGCCATCGCCCGTCTGCACCACGCCGAGCCGCCGCTGTTTGTCGGTCACCTGCGGCCGATCGAGGAGCAGCAGCGCAAGGAGCGCCGCCTGCGGGCCAGCGCCGCCGCCAGCCAGGCGATGGCCCAGAGCGCCACCGCGGTCGAGGCCACCGCCGGCATGCTTCGGGCGATCGGCGAACAACTGAAGTGGAGCGTGGTCCAGTTCTGGCGGGTGACCAGCCCGACGTCGATCGAGCTGACGTCGTCCTGGGTCAATCCTGGCATCGACGGCAGCGCCTGCCGGGCGGTCACCGCCTTCGCCCCGGGCACCGGTCTTCCGGGCGGTGTCTGGCAGAGCGGGTCCCCTCTGTGGATCGAGGACATCCGCGAAGCGGACCATCTCCCCCGGGTCCATCGCCTGGCGACGGCCGGTTTCGCCTCGGCCGTCGGTATCCCTGTCCATGTGCGCAATCGCGTCGCCGGGGTCATTGAAGCCTTCGCGACGGTGCGGGAAACCGAGGACCCGCAGCTCATCGCCCTGCTCGAGGCGCTCGCCGGACAGCTCGGACATTTCATCGAGGAGTTTGCCGCCGGGGAGGCGCTCAGTCGAAGCGAAGCGCGGCTGCTGGTCGCGCTGCAGCGCGAGCAGGATGCCCGCCGTGCGGCGGAGGAGGCCAACCGCACCAAGGATCATCTGCTCGCTGTCGTCTCGCACGAGCTGCGCACGCCGCTGGGGCCGATCATCGGATGGGCGCGGATGCTCCAGACCACCCCCGTCACGCCGGAGCTCCTCGCCCGGGCGCTATCGGCGATCGAGCGCAACGCGATGCTGCAGGCGCGCCTTGTGGACGACCTCCTCGACATGTCGCGCACGGTGACCGGCAAGCTGACGCTCCAGAACGGGCTGGTGGACGTGGAGACAGTGGTGCATGCGGCGATCGACACCCATCGCACCGCCGCGAGCGTGAAATCGCTCCATCTCGACGTCGATACCGAAGCCGACCTTCCGGCCATCCCCGGCGACGCCAGCCGGTTGCAGCAGGTGGTGTCGAACCTGCTGGCGAACGCCATCAAGTTCACGCCGAACTACGGCCGCATCACGATTTCCACCCGCCGCACTGTCGGGGGGATCGAGCTGCGGGTCGCCGACACCGGCGCCGGCATCGCCCCGGCGCTGCTGCCCTGGGTCTTCGAGCCGTTCCGCCAGGGACACTCGAGCACCAGCGGCGAAGGCGGACTCGGCCTTGGCCTGGCGATCGTCTCGGCGCTGGTGCAGGCCCACGGCGGCACGGTGGAGGCCGCCAGCCAGGGTGCAGGCGCGGGATCGACGTTCACCGTCCGGCTGCCGGCGCAGCAACCGCTCGATCGTCAAGACACCTGACGAGCCGCGGACGAGCACCGACGACACCGCTAAACCCGGACGCGCCGCCAGCTTCGTCCGGCCGACACGTTCAGGCGCCTGCCTTCTTGCCCACCAGCCAGGTCGTCATCGCCCGCTGATCCTGGACGACGGTGGTCTTGATGGGATCGAGGAGCACCCCGCCGAGCCTGGCGGTGAGCTCCAGGAGCGCCGTCTCATCGACCAGATATCGCTCGCTGCCGTCCGGCATGCGAAAGCGGCCGCCGCTGGTCCGCTGCACCCGGTCGGCAATGCCGATGGACGACGCCAGGCGGGTGAACAGCATGCCCCCCGGCGCCAGCACCCGCCACATCGCCGCGACCATCGCCTCGAACTGCGCCTCGTCTTCGGCGAAATGCAGTACGGCGCTGGCAATCAGCACGTCCGCGCCGGCGTCGGGGAAGCTCATCGCCTCGATCGACTCGACCCGGAAGTGATCCGCCGGCAGCGCCGGCGCCAGCTGCGACGCCATCCCCTTCACCGTCTCGACCGCACCGCGATCGCGATCGCACGCGTAGACATCGAATCCCTGGCGCAGGAAGTAGACGAGGTTGCGCCCGCCGCCGCACCCGGCGTCGAGGAT
>JAYTEJ010000280.1:0-10542 GCA_043735365.1 Acidobacteriota bacterium | reverse complement strand
TCCTTGAGCGACGCTTCCGTTCCGATCGACAGGTGGCCGTAGGGGTGGCCTGGATAGACGAGCTCCGTGAACGCGCGGTCGGCCAGCGCCGGCGCCATGTCCCGCAGCTGCACGAGACGATTCAGGCGCAGCTCGCGCACGCGTTCGAAGTCGCGGCGCTGCAGCCGCGGACGCCGGATCATGTCGGCCAGCAGCGCCACCCCGCGGTCCCCGAAGCGCGCCAGGCTGGTGAGCGTCAGCAGGGTCGCATCCGACCCGATCTCCGAGTCGAGGTGGCCGCCGATGCGCCCGAGACTGTCGTGCAGCTCGAGGGCGTCGAGATCGCCGCAGCCTTCGTCGAGCATGTCGCTCGTCACCGCGGCGAGGCCCGGGCGTCCGGGGGGATCGGCGGCGGCGCCGGCGGGCAGCAGCGCCAAAAAGCTGATCAGCGGCACCCCGTGATGCGCGACGGTCATCACCCGCAGCCCGTTTGCCAGCCGGCGGCGCCTGATCTCCGGGAAGCGGAAGGCGGGGTCCGGTCCCAGCGTCGGCAGGCGCGATCGATCGACGGCCATCAGGACACCTGGACCGGCTGCGAACCGTCGAGCGCGAGCACCGACTGGCCGCGCGGGACGACGCTGAGAAGGATGCGACGGTCGGCATGGAGCCAGTCCCGCGTCACCCGCTGGATGCCTTCGGGCGTGACCCGCTGGTAGCGCGCCAGATCCGCGGCGAAAAAGCCGGGGTCGCCGACATAGACGTTGTAGGCGTTCAGCTGATCCCCTTTGCCGCCGAAGCCGCCGACGGTCTGCAGCCGGTAGATGAAGCTGGCTTCGACCTGCGCCTGGCAGCGCTCCATCTCCCCCGCGGTCGGGCCGTCGGCCGCCAGCCGCGCCATCGCCTCGGTGATGGCGCGTTCGAGCTCGGCGAGGCTGCGCCCGGGCGCCGCGGTGGCGACGACCTGGAAGTATCCGCCGATTTCGCGCGAGCTCTGTCCCACGGCAATCTCAGTGGCCATCCGCTGCTCGTAGACCAGCGTGCGATAGAGCCGCGAGGTCTTGCCCGCCGCCAGCACCTCGGCCGCCAGATCCAGCTCCGCGTCGTCCGGCCCGAAGATCACGGGAGAGTGCCAGGCGATGTAGAGCCGCGGCAGCTCGACGCGATCCTCGAGGACCAGGCGCCGCTCGGCGCCGAGGGGCGGCGGCGGCGCGGCCAGCACCGCCGGCGGCGCCTCGCCAGAGTCGAGCGGGCCGAAATAATCCGCCGCCATCGCCAGCACCTGATCGGTGTCGACGTCGCCGGCGATGGCCAGCGAGGCATTCCGCGGCCGGTAGTAGGTCTGGAAGAAGGCGCGGACGTCGTCGAGCCGGGCCGCGCGGATGTCGTCGGCCCCGCCGATGGTCATCCAGTGATACGGGTGATGCGCGGGATAGAGCGCGGCGGACAGCGCCGTGCCAGCGAAGCCGTAGGGGCGGTTCTCGTAATTCTGCCGGCGTTCGTTGAGCACGACCTCGCGCTGATTCTCGAACTTGGCCTCGGTCAGCGCCGGCAGCAGGAAGCCCATCCGGTCCGACTCCATCCACAGCGCCAGCTCCAGCGCATTGGTCGGGACCACTTCCCAGTAGTTGGTGCGGTCGGCGTTGGTCGAACCGTTGAGCGCCGCCCCGGCCTCCTGCAGCGGCTGGAAGAAGCCACGGTCGTAGTGCTCCGAGCCTTCGAACATCAGATGCTCGAAGAGATGCGCGAAGCCGGTCCGCCCCGGCGTCTCGTTCTTGGAGCCGACGTGGTACCAGACGTTGACCGCGACAATCGGACAGGAGTGATCCTCATGGATGAGGACGTCGAGCCCGTTGGAGAGGCGGTGCTGGATATAAGGGATGCTAATCACGCGCGGCGATCGTCTTCAGCGCACCTGGGTCAGGGGGATGGCGGTCTTCTTGTAGCTCGCGACCGACAGCTGCACGGCGAGCTGACGGGCGGCGTGGTGGAAGGCGTCGGCCGCCGGTGATCCGCGTTCGCCGATGGTGATCGGCACGCCGGTGTCCCCGCCGATGCGGATCGGCTCGTAGATCGGGACCCGGCCGAGAAACGGGATCGACATCTCGGCCGCCAGGGCCTCGCCGCCGCCCTTGCCGAAGATGTCGCTCTCGTGCCGACAGTCGGGGCAGATGAAGTGGCTCATGTTCTCGATCAGCCCGAGCGGGGCGACGTTGAGCTTCTGATACATGCGGACCGCGCGCCGGGTGTCCGACACCGAGACGATCTGCGGAGTGGTCACGACCACCGCGCCCGACACCGGCACGGTCTGGCTCAGGCTGAGGGCGATGTCCCCGGTGCCCGGCGGCATGTCGACGATCAGGTAGTCGATGTTCTCCCAGCGGACCTCGCGGAAGAACTGCTGGATGACGCTGTGGAGCATCGGCCCGCGCCAGATCACCGGGGCGTCGTCTCCGGTCATGAAGGCCATCGAGACCAGCTGGATGCCGTACTGTTCGGCCGGGATGATCTTGCCGGACTCGTCGCCGGTGAGCTGGGTCTTGATGCCGAGCATGAGCGGCACGTTCGGACCGTAGACGTCGCCGTCGATCATGGCGACGCGGGCGCCCATCTGGCTGAGAGCGATGGCGAGGTTGACCGCCACCGTGGTCTTGCCGACGCCCCCCTTGCCGGCGCCGACGGCGATGATGTTCTTGAGCCCGGGGACGGGCGCTTTGCCGGCCGGATCCGCCGAGGTCGTGGAGCGGACCTGGACGCCCATCTCGACCGAGACGCCGGCCACTCCCGGGATCCGCCCGACGGCCGCCTTCGCCTCCTCGCGCATGGCCTCCCGGAACGGCGCGCCGTGCGTCGCCAGGTCGATGCCGAAGGTCACGTGTCCGCCGTCGATCCGGAGATGCCTGATGAACTTCAGCGAGACGATGTCGCGCGCGAGGTCGGGGTCGCGGACGGTGCGCAGGGCGTCGAGGACCGCCGCCTCGGAAACAGCTGCATTCATGGTTCGTCTGACATTGTACCCGGGACGCGCCGCGGCGCGCGGGAACTCGTCGCCGCTGACGGTGTCGGCCTAGCCCGTGGTGAAAGTCATGGCGAAGCACCGAGACACGCGAGACGCCCCGAGGGCAAGGCGCGACGACCGAGAATATCGGGCAATATTCGAGGGAGAGGCAACGTCGCCCTGGGGGAGGGATCGCCTGTCGAATGCCGTCATGACTTTCACCACGGGCTAGAGCCGCGCCTCGACCATCCGGCCGACGATCGGCAGGCGGAAGCGCTCCCCCTTGTAGGCCTTGAACAGCATCAGCAGCCAGACGCCGAGCGAGCCGTAGAAGATGAAGATCGAGAGGATCCAGCCAAGAATGGGCACCGCCAGGCAGAGGACGAAGGCGACCGAGGCCGCCCCGAAGAAGAAGGTGGACTGCAGGGCGTGGAAGCGGACGAAGCCGTTCTGCGGCTCGACCAGATAAAAGACGATCCCGCTCAGCCAGCCGAGGCTGTAGGCGAGCGCCCCCGCCACGTTTTCATCGAAGCCGCTGGCCGTTCTGCCGGTGTCCGCCACGTCTGCCTCGTCAGTTGCCGGGCCGCAGGAATGCGCGGCGCGTGTCGTTGTGAAGCAGCACCCAGTAGCCGTAGATGCTCAGTGCCGTGCCGAAGGGCAGCAGGAAGAGATTCAGCGCGCCGAGGCCGAGGACCGCGGTGCGCCCGCGGGGCTCTCGGCGCCGGAGGGCCGCGCCGGCCCAGGCGTTGAGGCCGCCGCCGGCCAGCAGGGCCAGGCCGCACGCGACGAAGGCGCCGGCGGTGATCCCGGCCACCATCCGTTCTTCAGTCGAGGCGACGCCGATCGCCACGGCGCCCACGGCAAGGAGCAGCAGCGCCGCCCCGAGCAGCAGGCCGATCCCACCCCACACGAGCTGGAGGATGCCGAGGAGCTGCAGATGGGGGCGCATGGGTTCGGTTCTGCGGCGCGGGGCCGTTCAGCGGATGGTGATCCGCACGTCGACCAGCGTCTGCGGCGCTCCCTGCGGGGAGATGCTGAACCGGAACCGCGCCCCCTCGCGCACGCCGGCCGGCACGCGCAGCCGCATGTCGTGGGTCGTCGAGATCTCTCCGCCGCCGCGGCAGGCAGCGCACCAGTCGGACCAGACTTCGCCGCGGCCGCCGCAGCGCGGACAGGTGCCGCGCAGCGGGACGTGCAGCGGCACGAGCGCGCCCCAGAAGGCCTCCTGGGGGGTGAGCACGATTTCGGCGGAGAGCGGCGACTCGGGCGGGCCCCCGAAGAACGACTCGCGCATGCGGTCGAGCAGGGTCGAGACGGAGGGAAAATCGATCGCCACCTCGTCGCCGAGCCAGTCGGCGCGGGTGCCGGCCAGCAGCCGGGCGTCGTACGACCGCCGCCGCTCCGGGTCGCGCAGGACCTCGTAGGCCCGCGAGACATCCAAGAACGCGGCGTTCTTGTCGTCGCCGGAAATGTCGGGATGATAGCGCCGCGCCAGCTTCCGGTAGGCGCGACGGATCTCGTCGGCCCCGGCGCCGGGCGCCACTCCCAACACGTCGTAGTAATCACGCATCGTGCTTCGTTCCAAACCCCAGCCTGGCCGCTGGCATCCAAGCGCTACGATAGGAGCCGCCCGGCCCGAAGTCAAGAATGGCCGGGGCCGGGTGCTAAGATCGACCCATGAAGGAATGCCCGCTGTGTGGAGAGACCATGCGCCTCAGCGTGCGGGACATCCAGGGCCCGCCGGGACACGCGGAAGTGGTACGGGTGATCCGCGAGTGGATCTGCCCCGAATGCGATTACTTCGAAGATGCCGAAGCGGGGGAGGGTTGACGCGGGATCAGCGGGCGCCGAGGGTCAACAGCACTTCGTTGCGAACGTCTTCCTCGAAATCCGCGAAATTCAACGCCGTTTCGCACTCATCGCACAGCACTTCGATCACCGCGGGGCGGCCTTCCTCGTTCGCCTCTACCCGGGTGTCGCGCAACTGAACGACGTGCATCTGCAGGGTCTTGACCAGGAAGTTCTGGTCGTTCCCGCAGCTCGGACAAGTCAAAGCCATCTAGATTGCACTCCTCTCGGCCGTCGCGGCCGTTGCCAAACCTTCGAATTGTACGAGAACGTCTTTCTATTACGCAATCAAGATCTTCTGGGGATGAGCCGGCCGCGGGGTGTACGATGCACGGATGGCCGATGTGAAGTCAGCAACGACGATCCAGAGCGAAGCCCGCGGTCCGCACTGGGTGGCATGGATACCGGGGACCGACGGGAAACCGGTGCAATCTGTCGTGCTCGTGGGCCGGACCAGGCTGGAGGCTGAAGATCGGGCGCGCCGCTGGGCAGCGGTGAACGCCGCGGGGTGAGAATCTACTCGTCCGCTTCCTCGTCGTCCGCGAACTCCTCGGGGCCGCCCAGCCGCAGCACCTGACCGCTGGCGTGGGTCGACAGGATGCAGTGGGGCCCCTTGGCCTCGAGCGACACGACCGCCACGTCCCACGGGCGGGCGCGGTAAGCCGCTGCCACACACCCGCACGGCAGCCCTTCGAGCCCTTCGAGCTCGAATACGGTTGTCGTGGGTCTTACGTAGTTGAGCGCACCCGAGGGGACCACCATACCGCACCTCCCGTCGCCAGTCTTCGATGCAAGCACGACGCCAGCTACGAACTTAGACCACCGGCTTTCATTTTTGGTTCCCCGATGTCCTGAAGTTCCTGAATCAACAGCAAATCCGGGCGGCGTTTCTGTCAGGACGAAACGAATGCCAACTGCCCCCTGCAGGCTACAGAAGCCCCGGATAAGTGACCATTCCGCCCTCGGCCCGGCCGAACTCGCTCAGCTCATGGGGCTTAGCGGGCGCGGCCGATAGTATGTGCAGAACCGTCACACCTTGCACCAAAAGCGCGTCCGCAAGGAACCGCCGGTGGCATCGCCACCGCTGTCACGCCGGTTGCGCGAGAGGGGCCCCGTAGATGAGTCTGCCTTCCACGCGCGCCCCTGGAAACAGCGCCCGCGCGGCCTCCTCGTACACCGCCAGCTGCCACTGGTGCGAGGCCCGCGGAACTCCCGTCTTGAACTCGATCACCACCACCGACCCATCCGCGCGGATCACCAGGCAGTCGATGGTGCCGCGAAGCACGACCGGCGCCGCGGCCGGCGATTCGGGGGCCGGGGACCGCTGCAGCGAAAAGGGCACTTCGTAGAGCCGCCGTCCTTCCGATAGCAGCGCCGCCACGTCCGCACGCGCTCGCATCTGCCGCCACAGGTGCACGGCGGCCTCCACCGTCGCGCCGGCATCGACCAGCGTCGACCGCTCTTCCGCTGTCAGCAGGGCCGCGGCCTGGACGAGATCGGCCAACGACTCCTCGACGCTCCGGCATTCGGCGTACTGAAACAGGCGATGCACGAGCGTCCCCACCACCGAGGCATCGTCTGCACCGCGCCCCGGTCCGTCAGCAGGCGCGGCCTCCTGCACCCAGCGGGTCACCGACAGGCGCACACGCTCCTGGCCGCCGCTGACGTTGCCGAAGCGATCGGGGACCCGATCCACCGGCGTCAGCGCGGGCTCCGACATCACCGCGGAGGCTGTTTCGGGGATGCGGCAGATCCGCCACTCGAAGGGACGGCCGGAAGGGCCCGCCCAGGCGACGGCGTTGCAGGCCTCGAACGCCGTCACCGCACGGCCGAAGAGCTGGCGCAGCGAGTCCGGCAGGACTTCGCCGAGGCTCCCCCGTCCAGGCACCATCGCCCCTTTCTTGAGGGCCGAGGAGAGATACAGCCGATCGCGTGCGCGCGTCAGCGCCACGTAGAGCAGCCTGCGGCTCTCGTGCTTCTCGCGCTCTCGCTCGGCCTCGTCGGTTGCCGAGACGAAGGGGCCAATCGACACCGACGGCTCCCCGTCCTCGCCGTCGGCCGTGACCCTGACCGGGCGCGGCGGCCCGCTCGCCCCTTTGGCCAGGTTGACGACGAAGACGACGGGAAACTCGAGTCCCTTCGAGGCGTGGACGGTCATCAGGTTGACCGCGTCGAGCGCCTCGATCACGGCGTTGGACTCGTCGCCCGCCGTCATGGCGTCGATGTGATCCGCGATCCGCGCCAGCGTCGCATAGCCGCGGTTCTGGATGCGGCGGATCAGGCCGCGCATCTTCTTCAGATTCTCCCAGGCCTGCTGCCGGCGTCCGCCCCGCAGCTCGTAGGCGTACGCCGTCGACCGCAGCAGCGCCTCGATCAAATCGGCAGGGGGGACGCGGTCCGCCAGCGCCAGCCAGGCGCGGACGCGGCCGCGCACGAATCCAAGCACGCGGTGGTCCTCGTCGCCGAGAGCCGCCAGGGGCGCCTCGTCGCCCGACAGCGCCGCCGCCATCTCCCGCCCCAGGCGCGCCATACCCGGGTCCGACAGGCGCACGAAGCGGGAGCGGAGGAACGCCGCTGCCTTCAGGTCGGAGATCGGATCCGCGAGATACCGCAGCAGCGCCGACACATCCTTGATCTCGTCGGCGTCGAAAAACCCCAGCCCCTTGTAGACGTACGACGCAATGCCGCGCACCTCGAGCTCGTGCTCGAACTCGCGGTGACTGGCGCGCGACCTGAATAAAATGGCGATGTCCCCCGGGCGGGCCTCGCGCGGCACGCCGGTCTTGCGGTCGCGAATTGTTTCCTCCCGCAGCACCCGTTCGATTTCACTCGCCACCGCCGCGGCGCAGGCCGGAATGTCGGCGGCGGCGGCGATCCCGAGCACCGGACCTCGCGCCGTGTCCCGGGCGCCGTCGGTCGGAAAGCGGTCGGTCTCCACATAGGTGAAGTCGTCCGGCCGTCCGCCGCTCTGGGACATCTCGGAGAACAGCTCGTTGACGAAATCGAGCAGTTCCGGCAGCGCCCGGAAGCTGCGGCTGATCGCCCGGCGGGGATCGCCGTCGGGACGCAGCCCTTCGATGTAGCGGCCCGCCTGCTGCAGCACCGCCACCTCCGCATCCCGGAAGCGGTAGATCGACTGCTTGCGGTCGCCGACGATGAAGATCGACGGCTGGGTCGCCAGCCCGAGCCCCTCTCCCCACGACTGGATCAGCAGCGAGACCAGCTCCCACTGGGCGCGGCTGGTGTCCTGGAACTCGTCTACGAGGACGTGGTGGAACCTCGACTCGAGCCGGAACCGGCTCTGCGAGAACTCGTCCATCCGCCGCAGCAGATCGAGCGCCCGCTGCAGCACGTCGGAAAAGTCCAGCACCGACCGCTCGTCGAGCGCCTGGCGGTACTGTTCGAGCGCGATCGCGAACATCCGCTTGATGCCGCGGGCAAGGACGACGTTGAGGTCGCGGGCGAACGCCGAGACGACGCGCTCGATCTGCGGGGCGATCTGGGCGACCGCGCCCCGGTGCCGGCGCGACGCTTCCGCGTCGGGATAATCGCGGGCGGTGTTGTAGGGGAAGATCGCGCCGTTCCGCCGCGGCTTGCCCTCCTGCGTGAGGAAGTGCGCCGCCACCCGATCGATCAGGGCGCGGACGGCGGCCTCCCCGGCCCGTTCGATCTCCGGCAGCCGCTGCAGATCGCGGGCGAACATCTGAAAGCGCGGGTGGGCGACCGGGCCGTCGGCCAGGAACCGGGCAAGACCTCCAGGGACGGTGCGCAGCGCATCCTGCAGCGCGGTCGCGGCCCGCCGGCAGACAACCTCCGCGGTGAGATCGCGAGGCCCTTTCGCCAGAAACCGCTTGAGGGCGTCCCCTGCCACCAGGCGGCGCTCGAGCAGCGAGGCCAGCCCGGCTCGCGTTCTCGCGACCCCCAACTGGGCGAGCACCAGCGCGACGTCGCCATCCTCGCGCGCCAGTCCCGCGAAGATCCGCAGCGACTGGTCGAGCGACGCGTCGATGAGCCGCGGCACCTCGGTCTCGTCCGCCATGTCGAACCCCGGGTCGAGGTCCGCCTCCAGTGGAAACTCGCGCAGCAGCGACAGGCTGAAGGCGTCGATGGTGCTGATCGCGATCTCCCCGAGCCGCTCGCGGATCTCGCGCCAGCGCCCCTTGTCGAACTCGCCGCGCGCCGCCGCGGCCTTGAGCTCGCGGATGATGCGTTCGCGCATCTCCGCCGCCGCCTTGCGCGTGAAGGTGATCGCCAGGATGTGGCCGGGGTCGACGCCAGCCTTGAGGAGATTGACGTAGCGCCAGACCAGCACTGATGTCTTGCCGGTGCCGGCAGAGGCCTCGAGCACCACGTTGTTGCGGGGATCGATGGCGAAGTCCCGCGCCGCCTGATCGGCATCAGGCGGCGAGGGCAGGCCGTCCGCGGCGCGCTCCGGCGCGGCGGACGTCGGCGCGGCAGACTCCGGCGTGAGGGTCTCCGGCTCGGGGGCCGACGCATCGAACAGCGACAGCTGCGGCGACGCCTTCCTGCCCGTGTCACTCATCGCCGACGTAATCCTTCCGGCAGACGGAGGCATAGCCGCAGCGGGTGCACAGGAACGGCTCCTCCGGATCCGGCGGGAACTCGCCGCGCTCGATGGCGTCGATGGCGCCGAGGAACCGCTCCTGGCCCGCTGCCACGGCCTCCGCCAGAGACGACGAGGCGCCAAGGGGGACGAAGGCGTTCTTCTCGCGAAACGCGACGTAGCCCGCCTGCCCGAGCGTCCACGCTCGCCCGTGCCGCCCCGCGAGGGACTGCTCCGCGCAGACGCCGTAGACCGGCAGCTGCAGCGCGCGGCTGGCTTTCGGCGCCTTCCCGAGCTTGTAGTCGATGAGACGCAGCGTGCCGTCGGCCATCAGGTCGATGCGGTCGGCCTTGGCGCGCAGGCTCACCGTCCGCGGGCCGGCGGCGGTGGCGAATACGAAGGCTCCCTCCAGCTGGTGCTCGAGCAGCCTCTCCAGCACCTCGCCGCCCTGCTCGACCTCGAACGTGAAGGCCCGCTCGGCCAGCCCCGACGCCGCCGCCGAACCAAGCAGGTGGGTGCGTTCGATGGCCCGATCGGCTTCCGGCAGCGCCGCAATCCGCGCCTCGGCCACGGTCTCGAACATCTCCAGCGCCTCGCCGAAGCTGGCCATGGTGATGCCCCCCTTCCCCTGCGCCTGCCATTCGGTGAAGAAGGCCTCGAACACGTCGTGCACCAGCTGGCCGCGCTCCTGCGGCGTCAGGCCGGACTCCTCGGCGCGCTCCTCCGGCAGCCGCAGGACATGTGCCGCGAAGTACTTGAACGGGCACTCCAGGTAGCGTTCGACCCGGCTCACCGCATACGCCACCGGCTCGCGCGCGCCGGTGCCGCCGTGGAACATCGCCCCCTCCGCCGGCGACCGCGAGGCACGCATCGCCAGCCACTCGAGCGGCTCCCCTGCCAGCGCCGTCGCGGCCACGGGCGCCTCCGACAGGGCCTCGTGAAGGAACACCCGTCCACCGTCGCGCGCAGGCAGCGGCACAGACCTCAGCCCCGCCCCTTCGATCTCTTCCAGGAACGACGACGCCGGTACGATGGCGTCGTCTTCGAGCGTGAACAGCGAGATGGCGACGCGGCGCCGGGGAAGGCGCAGCAGATCCTGGAAGCGCGCCCGCGCGGCGGCGACGCGGTCGGCATCGGCCGGCCATCCCAGCTGGGT
>JAYTEJ010000279.1:0-3152 GCA_043735365.1 Acidobacteriota bacterium | reverse complement strand
CCGAGCGCGATCGGCGTGCCGTCGGGCGCGCGGATGCCGCCGTGGGTCGAGAGCATCAGGAACTCGCGGCTGCCAAGCCTGCCCGGGTCGAGCCCCATGCCGGCGTTCTGGGTCCACCCGAACAGGTCGCCCGACGGCCGGTCGCGCAGCATCTCGGCGGTGAGCGGCAGGGCGCCGACCGGTCCCTGCGCACGGGTCGGGACATCCAGAATCGCGGCGCCGCCCTTGTCGAACGGATTCATCGCCTTGACCTGTTTTCGCGCCGTGTCTCGGCATGCCCCGCTACAGGACGGGGGCGGAAGGACATCACCGCGGCGCCCGCCGCCATCATCAGCAGCGCTCCGATATGCGCCACCGTGAGCGGGCCCAGCACCCGGGTGTTGATGCGGAGAAACTCGATCAGGAACCGCGCCGCCCCCGCGAGCAGCAGGTAGCGCCCCAGCACGGCGTGGTCGGCGACGCCGCTGCGCCGCCACCGGATCAGCAGCACCATCAGCACCGCCAGGAACGCCGCCTCGTACAACTGCGTAGGATGGACGCGGTCGAGCGTCGGCGGCAGCCCTTTCGGGAAGGCGACGCCCCAGGGAAGATCGGTTGGACGGCCGTAGTCGTCCCCCACCATGAAGCAGCCGAGGCGGCCGATGGCATGCCCCGCGGCAAGCGCCGGGGTGGCGGCGGCGATCGTCGGTAGCAGCGGATAGCCCTTGACCACAAAATAGGCGAGCGCGGCGCCGACGCCGCCGACCAGCCCGCCGAACCAGCTCAGGCCGCCGCGGCTGAACAGCAGCGATGCGAACGGCTCCTCGCCGAGGTGCTCGAACACCCAGAGCAGCTTGGCGCCGGCCAGGCCGGCAATGACGCCAACCACGGCGCCGTCAACGGCGCCTTCAGGAAGGCCGCTGCGCAACAGCTCCCGCCTGAAGAGCGAGACGCCCGCCAGCGCCCCCAGCGCCACCAGCACGCCAAAGCTGGTGATCTCGAGCCCGCCGATTGAGAACAGGACTGGATACATGAGTGAGTGCCGCCTCCCGGTTCCGCCATTGTACGCGGGGTTGGAAGTATGATGGGCGCCAGCCATGCTTCCGAGAATCCCGAGGCACGTCCTGACCGTCCCTGTCGCGCTGATGCTCGTAGCCGGCGCGTCGATCGTCCCGGCCGCGTCTCGGCTGCCGCCACCGGCCCCACGGGTCGAGATCCGAACGGTGCCGAACGCCGGCATCCAGCCGCAGGCGGTGATCGACGGCGCCGGGAAACTGCACCTTCTTTACTTCAAGGGGGCGCCCGAGGGCGGCGACCTCTACTACGTGGCTCAGGGTCCAGGCGACGACGGCTTCTCCAGCCCGCTTCGGGTGAACAGTGGGGCCGGCAGCGTCCTCGCCAAGGGATCGGTGCGCGGCGGCCAGCTGGCTCTCGGCGCCGGCGGCCTCATCCACGTGGCCTGGTACGGGGCGCAGGAAGTCACGTCCGGCGCTGCGAAGCAGCGGCCGGTCTGGTACACGAGGATGGCGGCCGACCGCACGCATTTCAACCCGCAGGTCAACGTCGCCTTGTCGTCAACGGGGATCGACGGCGCCACCGTGGCGGCGGATCAGGCGGGACACGTCTGGGTCGCCTGGCACGGTCAGGGGTCGGTTGCAGGTGAAGCCCATCGAACGGTCTACGTCGCGCGGTCCAACGACGGCGGCGCGCACTTCGCGCCGGAGCAGCCCGCCTCGCCTCCCTCGACCGGCGCCTGCGGCTGCTGCGGCCTGCGCGCCCTCACCGATGCGTCCGGCGCCACCCACATCCTTTACCGCTCGGCGGTCGGCGGCACCTCCCGCAACGCCACCTGGCTGACGCTCGATCGCCCTTCCCGCGAGCCCGTCGTCCTCCAGACGTGGGCGCTCGACGCCTGCCCGATGTCCACCTTCGCGCTCGCGCAGGCGGGGGCTGGCCTTGCCGCCGCCTGGGAAACCGAACAGCAGATCTATTACTCTCGGCTGGACCCCTCGACCCGGGCGTTCTCGACTCCGGTCGCGATGGACGGTCCGGCGGGCCGCAAGCATCCCTCCATCGCCACCAGCGCGTCGGGCGTCACGCTCGTGGCCTGGACCGAAGGCACCGGCTGGGCGCGCGGCGGGACGCTGGCCTGGGAAGCGCTGGATGCGCGCGGCGCCCGTCTCGCCTCGCAGGCCGGCGCCGCCCCGGTCCCGGTCTGGGGACTGGTCGCGGCCGTCGCCCGTCCGGACGGCTCCTTCCTCATCCTCCGCTGAGCGCTTGTCTTTCGAGGATCCCGCAGTCTACAGTTCCCGGGATGTCAGAGGCACGCCTTCTCTCCGGCCGCACCGCCATCGTCACCGGCGCCGAGCGCGGCATCGGCAGGGGCATCGCGCTCGAGCTCGCCCGTCAGGGCTGCGCGGTGGCGGTCAACTATCCGGCCGCCGCCGCGGCCGCCGAAGAGACCGCCGCTGAACTGCGCACCTGCGGGGTCGAGGCCTTTGCCGTGCAGGCCGACGTCGGCGCCGGACCCGACGTCCGCCGCATGGTCGCGGACGTCGTCGCGCGCTTCGGGCGCCTGGACATCCTCGTCAACAATGCCGGCGTGCAAACCTGGACCCCCTTTCTCGACGTCACCGAGGAGGAGTGGGACTTCGTCATCCGCACCAACCTGCGCGGCTGCTTTCTCTGCACCCAGACGGCCGCGCGCCACATGAAGGATCACGGCGGCGGCGCCATCGTCAACATCGGCTCGGGCAGCAACAAAGTGCCCTTCCCCAGCCTGGTGGCGTACACGGCCAGCAAGGGAGGCATCGAGATGCTGACCAAGGTGGCCGCGGTGGAGCTCGGCCCGATGCGAATTCGCGTCAACTGCATCGCGCCCGGCGCGGTCGAAGTGGAGCGCACCAGGCTCGAGCTCCCCGACTACGCCGGCACCTGGGGACGCGCCGCGCCGCTGCGGCGCGTCGGCACGCCCGCCGATATTGCCAGCGCCGTCGCCTTCCTCGTGAGCGACGCCGCTTCGTTCATCACCGGCCAGACCATCATGGTGGATGGCGGCCTCTTCACCCAGGCGCCCTGGGCGCAGTCCTAAGGAGACCCATGTTCCGTCTGGATGGCAAGACCGCGTTCGTCACCGGCGCCGGCTCCGGCATCGGCGAAGCCACGGCACACAC
>JAYTEJ010000278.1:0-2831 GCA_043735365.1 Acidobacteriota bacterium | reverse complement strand
GCCGGAAGGCCGACCATTACGCTGCGCGACGCGGAGCAGGTGGTGACCGCGGAAACGTCGCAGGACGACTGGGCGGTGACCAACGCGATTCAGCGGGGCGATCGCGCGGAGGCGCTGCGACAGCTGGGGCTGGCACTCGAGAGCGGCGGCGTGTCGTACCAGATCGTGGGGCAGCTGGCGTGGTTCGCGCGGGAGAAGATGATCGGGATCGATCCGAAGCGGGTGCGGCCGGCGATCGAGGCGCTGTTCCGCGCGGACCTCGACCTCAAGAGCTCGGGGGGAGATCCGCGCGTCCTGCTGGAACGCCTGGTGATGGAGTTGTGCAGGAAGTAACGGGCCGCTAGGTGGCCGGTGCGGACTTCTTCGCGATGCGGCTGGCGAGCCGGGACTTGTAGCGCGCAGCGGCATTCCTGTGGATTAGCTTCTTCTTCGCCATCTTGTCGACCAGCGAGACGGTCTCGCTCAGCGCGTCCTTGACCTTCGACGGGTCTTCGGTGTCGATGGCGGCGCGGATGTCGCGCAGGGCGCCGCGCAGGCGGGTGCGCATCTGGCGGTTGTGATCGCGATGCTTGACGTTCTGCCGGTGCGCTTTGAGCGCGGAGTCGTGACTGGCCACTCTAAAATCCTTTGGTCGGGGTTCAAGCCACGGCCGGAGAGCGGGGAGCCATATCCGAGAACTCCTGCAATCGCGGGCCGTATAACCGACGAATTATACCACGATGGCTGCTATACTGGCGCCACCTGAGCCTTACTTCGACAGTCTTCTTCTTTCATGCCCCCGACGGAGCGCGCGTGCACGATTTTGAGATGACCCCGCCGCCGCAGCCTGCCGCTGCGGTTCGACCCGATACGGACGATCCCGACACGCCCGAGACGAACCAGGAGCGGACCCCGGCGCCGGCACGAACCCCGGGACGAGGGTCGCGTCCGGGCCGGTCCCGCGAGGGGCTGCCGTCCAGCTACCGGATGCGGCACGCCGAGCATTACGTCGAGCAGCTGATGGGCGACGCGCCCCTCCAGACTGTCCGACAGATTGCCTTGGAGCACATCGACCATCCCGAGCCGTCCGAGGCGCTTGCCGGCAGCCTCGACGCCGCTGACGCCGCTGACGCCGCGCTCTCCGGGGTCGCCGATCTCGCGGCCTCCATTCGCCGCGTCGGGGTGCTGCAGCCCTTGCTCGTCGTCCAGATGTCCGGGGCCCGGTTTCAGCTCCTGGCCGGTGGCAAGCGCTGGCTGGCCGCGCAGGCCGCCGGGCTGACGACGATCCCCTGCCTGGTCGTCCATGCCGACGCCGTGCGGGCGGCGGAGCTGCGCATGCAGGCGGCGGTGCGAGCGACGTTCGCGCAGGGCGGCGGCGTGGCGACGGGCCGTCTGGAAGCGAGGGGGCAGGTGTCCGCGGCGGATGATGTGCCGGCGGGCACCTTTCAGGAATCGGAGGCCGCGATGACACAGGCGGCGCCGGGCCCGGAATCACACCCCGTGACCCCGTCGGCGCTCCACGGCGCGGTGATGGCGGATCTGGCCAGGGTGGAACAGCGGCGCGCCTCGACGATCTCGGTGGCGCGCGCCTTTCTCGCCGACACCGCGGCGCTGGAGCCGCTGCCGATCGAGTGGGCCGAGCTGATACGCGACATCCGGCGCGACGTCACCATCGAAGCGCGGTTGCGCGGCGTACAGGTCGAGTGGCCGGCCCTGTCTGATCTTCGCAGCACACGCGCGGATCGCCACGCGCTGCTGACAGGCTGCTCGGCAATCCTGCATGCCGTGCTCGGATCCGCGGCGGCTGGAGATCGGGTCGCGATCGCGATCGAGACGCCGCGCATCCGGCCGGCAATCGTTTTCTCGGTTGCCGTGTCTCCTTTGCCGTCAATGGCAACAGCGGGCGAGGACGCGGCGTCGCGGCTGTTCGCCGGGCCGGACGGAGAGTTGATGCTCGAGGCCGCCCGCCAGAGCGCGAGGCGGCAGGGCGGCCGCTTCACCATCGTGCGGCGCGATCGGGAGATCATCCTCGAGTTCGTCGTCCCGCAATTCTTCAGCGGCTGGCAACAGCCCTAACCGTCTCCTTCCTTGAGGCGCCGCAGCTGGCGGCGCTCGCGCTTGTCGGGTGACCCCGCGCTCGCGGGGCGCACGAACGGCCGCGCCAGTCTCGCCATCTTCCGCAGCTCGATCTCCTCTGGTGTCGGCGGCGGCGTCATGTCTTCATAGAGGGCGCGCGCCTCGGTGCGGGCAATGTGCGTGTCCGCGACCGCATAGACGACCACCCGCTGCTTGCGACCCAGCGGGCGGCTGATCACGATTTCGTCCCCGGACTTGATCTCCCGGTGCGACTTCGCCTCCTGCCCGTTGACGTCCACGCGCCCCGCCTTGCACGCCTTCTGCGCTTCGGAGCGCGTACGAAAGAGGCAGGAAACGTCGAGCCAGATGTCCAGACGGACGGAGTCCATGGGGAAAGTCTAGCAAAACCCGCGGGGGCAGGCTGCCGGCGACGCAGGCTACTTGAACAGCCGTGGAGCAGGTAGAGTACGGGATAGCTCCGCCGCGCCCGACTGTCGTAGTCGGGCGGCGTGTAGACGAACGCGCGCCGCCACTGTCCGGTGACCTTCGAGAGATACCGCTGCTGGCTGACGCGGCCGTGCGGAACGTCCCTGGCGCTGTAGTCGCCCCCATCAGGGTCGGGCACTTCGATGCCGCTGTTCCACCATCCGGACCCAAAGAACGTCAGCGTTGACGGGTCGGCGACAACGGCGCCGTCGATTTGCAGCGTGTAATAGTGGAAGCCAACAACCAACGGGGTGGTGGTGACGTCCCAGATGCCGTCCGGGCCTTTCTGC
>JAYTEJ010000277.1:0-2909 GCA_043735365.1 Acidobacteriota bacterium | reverse complement strand
CCGGCCTGCGGCGACCTGAGCCTGCAGCGGCAGCGGGTCAAGCGGCTGATCGCCCAGCTCGAGGTCGAGCACCCCGACGTCAAGAACTCGATGATCCGCGCGCTCCGCAACGTCGCCGGGCGGCACCTGCTCGACACTCGCCTCTACCCGCTGCCCGATCTGCCCGGGACGGATCTGCCCGGGACGCACCTGCCCGGGACGGACCTGCCCGAGGGGGCCGTGCCGCTCCTGCTTCGACGATGAGCCGCGCGGCGGCTCGCCATTTACCGTTCGTGAGGTATTGATGAAGATGTCGTTCCGCGCCGCGCTCCTCGCGGCCACGCTCGCCATTGCCGCATCGCGCGCCGAGGCCCAGCAGCGGCCGCTCGTCACCGAGGACCCCGAGACCATCGGCGCCGGACTGGTGCTGCTCGAGGGCGGGTTCGACGTGCAGCGGCAGGTCACCTATCCGGCGTCAGGCCTGGAAGGGAACCTGCTGCGGCTGCCGACGGTTGGCGTCAGCGTCGGGATCAGCTCGATCGCCGAGGTGCAAATCGACGGCGGACCCTACAACCGGCTCCAGGTCACCAACCGCCGCGCCGCGCCGCTGGCGAGTGAGATGACGTTTGCCGGCGACCGCACCCACGACGTCGAAGATCTCGTGGTCGCGACCAAGATCCGGCTGCTGTCGGAGACCGCCGGTCGGCCGGCGGTCGGCGTCCGCTTCGGGACGCGCCTGCCGAACGCCGGCAACGAAAGCGGGCTCGGGCTCGACACCACCGACTTCTTCATTTCCGCGCTGGTCGGCAAGACGGTGCAGTCGATCCGCTTCGTCGGCAATGCCGGCCTCGGGATCCTCGCCGACCCCGTCAAGGGGGATCGGCAGAACGACGTCCTCACCTACGGCGTCTCGGTCGCCCGCGCCGTGCGTCAGGGGCTCGAAGTGGTGGGTGAGCTGAACGGACGGCTCGACACGCGCAGCGGCGAGGCGCCGATCGGCACCGAGAGCCGCGGCGCGATGCGCATCGGCGGCCGCTTCACCCGCTCGACGGTCCGCGTTGACGCCGGCCTGATCCTCGGGGTGACGTCACTCGACCCGAGCGTCGGGTTCACCGCGGGAGTCACCTGGGTGTTCAAGGGTTTCACGGTCCCGTAACCAGCGCTCAGCTGGCTGCGGCGATGGCTGACCCCGATCAGATCGAGGCCCAGTCGTAGACGCGGCTGGTGAGCCCGATCTCTTCTTCGGTGCGCGCCGGGGACCAGGCCAGTTCGGCGGCGGCGAGGCTGGCGCAGGCCTGCAGCGCCTCCGGCGCGGGGCGGCCGGCTGATCCGAGGCCGGTGCGCCGCACGACGATGTCGGCCAGCCGCAGCGCCATCTCGTGACGGATCGCATGGACGACCTCGGCGCCAAGCGTCGGCACCCCCGCGGCCACCGGCGCGGCCAGCTCGGGACGCTCGGCGATCAAGGCCACGAGCGCGGGTGTGGCTTCGGCATAGAGGCCGACCAGGTGGCCGATGGCGTCGGGCGCCAGCTCCACTCCACGGCCCCGCACCGCTTCAATCGCTAGCGCATAGTGATCCGCAAGTCCCGCCCCCGGCAGGGGTGTCGTCCCCGTGCGCGACCTCGTCAACGGGTGGCCGAGCCTGGCGCCTGCCAGATCGATGACCCGTTCGGCCACGCCCCGCGCGGTCGTGTACTTGACGCCCGCGACCGTCAGCGCGCCCGCCGCGCCGTCGGCCGCATGGTCGAAGACGTCCGGCAGCGGCTTCAGCTCGGGACCGCCGTGCCGTCCGGCCGCCGCCGGGACGACGCCGCGATGCACGAGCGAGACGTCCGTCATCACCAGCTGCAGCGCCGGGAAGGCATGATTGGCGTCGGCGATGAAGGCCGCCACCTCCTCCGGCCCGACCGCGGTGTCTCCCGGCTGCACGAAACCCGCCGACTGGCTGGTGCCGACGATGGCGCGGCCGCGCCAGGGGACGAGGGTGAGCATGCGGCCGGAGGGCCCCGGCGCCGCCAGCCCGATGTCGCTCGCCGGTCGCGAGGTGACGAGGTTCATCGCCTTGACCAGCGGGAACGGGCGCTTCACGCCGAACATCGCCATCACCGTGCCGGCGTGCGCGCCGGCGGCATTCAGCGTCAGCCGCGCCCGCACCGCGACCGAAGCGTCTGAGAGCGCATCGCGGACCTGCATGCCGGCGATCCGTCCGCCTTCGTGGATGGCCCCGACGGCCGCGGCGTGGCTGGCGAGCTCCGCCCCGCATCGGCTCGCTGCCTCGGCGAACGCCACCGTCAGCCTGTCGCTCTCGACCATCTGATAATCGTACCACTGCGCCCCGCCGGTCAGGCCGTCGCCGCGGATGCCGCTGAAGAGTCGCAGCGTGGCGGCGCGCGAGACCAGCCGGGGCGGCGGCAGGTGCAGCTCGGGCTCGACGCCGTCGTTGCGCCGCCGGCCGAGCCAGGCGTCGAGGCGGAACGCAGCGCGGAGCGCGAAGCGGCTCCTGGCGAGGGAGCGATAGGTGCCGACGAGAAAGGGGAGCGGGCGCAGCAGCCAGGGGGCGATGCGGGCGAGCGCGCGGCGCTCGTGGATGCTCTCCCTGGCGCGGCGCAGGTCGCCGGAGCCGAGCGAGCGCAGCCCGCCGTGCGCGGTTTTCTGGTGGTTGAATGACGTCCCCGAGCCGAAGTCCCCGGCGTCGACGAGCGCGACGCTCAGCCCGCGGCTGGCGCCCTCGTAGGCGCAGGCGAGGCCGTAGACGCCGCCCCCCACGATCAGCAGGTCGAAGACGCGGGACTCGAGGCGTGAGAGATCGCGCGGGCGCATGCTCTGGATTTTTATCTTATAGTAGAGCGGCGTGTCACCAGCTGTCGCCCCCACCACAGCCGACGTCCGCGAGTACTGGGATCGGCACATTCACGACCTCGAGATCAC
>JAYTEJ010000276.1:0-6563 GCA_043735365.1 Acidobacteriota bacterium | reverse complement strand
GGGTGCCTGTACGAGATCGGATTCGACCAGTCGCGCGCCAATCGATGGCATGCCCTGTCCCTCCGGTCCGTGGCAGCCCTGGCAGATGTTCTGATAGACCTCGCGGCCGCCCTCGAAGAGCCGCTGATCGGCGGCCGACAGCGCCGCCGGCGGGGGCGGGGCGCCCGGCTTGCCCGGCCAGGTCACCTTGGGCAGCAGTTTCGCGGCGCGCGCACCGGTGTCGTCGCCCCGCGCGATCAGCGCGGCGAGGCCGGCGGGCTCGCGATCGAGCGTCAGCGGCGCGGCCCCGGCGCCGGAGCCGCGCCCCTCTGTCCGTTCAGCGGCCCTCGATGCGGCCTGCCTGGCGGGAAACGCGTAGGCCCCTCCAGGACCGCCACGCCCGCCCGGACAGGTCGGACACGGGACTCCTGCCACCGCCGCGGGACGAGGCTCAGCCTGTGTACCCGGCACCTCCGCGCCGAGCAGCGCAATCTCGGCGCCGCGCAACAGCGCCGACCGCTGCCACGCCGTCCGTTCCGGCTCAGACGCCCTGGCAAACAGGCTCTGAACGGGCGCATCCTTTCCACCCCGCATCGCCGTCGCCGTCAGCATCGTCAGGGCAGCGCTGACCGGCGGGCTGTCCGGCCGGTTCGCGCTGTGCTCGAGTAGCAGAGCGATGACCGCCGTCTCCTGATCCGCGAGCCCGCTGAGCACGGCGTCCGTGACGATGGGGTCGTCGCCGGAGCGCTCGAGGAGAGCCGCGGCCGCGGTGCTGCGGGCGGTGGCGGGGAGGGCGCCGATCGAAGCGGCATATTGCTGGCGAACGGCCCAGTCGGGATCGCCGCTCAGTTTCAGGACCGCGCCCTGCATCGGGTGATCGGGCTGGCCGAGCCACCGTTCAGCGATGCGGATCGCCGCCACCCGGACGTCACGCGCCCGATCGGCGAGTGAGGCCGTGACGATGGCCGGATCGATGGCGTCGAGGCCGTCCAGCGTCCACAGCGCGCGCACCCGCGTGCGCCAGTCGGGGGCCGTGCGCGCCAGTTTCGCGAGCGCCGGAGCGATCGATCGGCCGCCACGTTCGACGAGCAGGCGCTGCGCGGTCTGGCGCCACCATCCGTTCTGGTGCGACAGCAGCGCCGCGAGGCCGGCCGGCGATGATGTCTGTGGAAGTCGCGTCGCGCGCGGCGTGGCGTCGTGGACCACCCGGTAGATGCGTCCGAACCCTGTCGGATGTTCGAGCTGCCGCGACTCGATCTGTCCGCGCAGGTATTCGGTGACGTAGGCACCGTGCTGGAGGATGCCGCGGTACATGTCGGCGATATAGAGCGTGCCGTCGGGTGCGTTCGCCAGATAGACCGGCCGGAAGCGCTCGTCGGTGGAGGTCAGGAACTCCGCCCCTTCGTAGGCCTTCCGCGCTCGAATCGTCTGGCCATCGTCTGCCAGGATGAACCGGCTCACGAGGTTGGCGGCCGGCTCCGCGACGAACGCGTTGCCGTAGAGGTCGGCCGGCAGCCGGTCGCCCTGGAAAATCAACGGCGCGCAGGCTGCCGTGTAGCGCGCCAGCGTGCCGTCGTCTCTCAGGATGCCGTGCTGGTAGGCGCGATTGGTCCCGGGCGTCTGGTGTGCTGGCCAGACCGTGGTGATCGGCGCATCGAGGGTGCCGAGCCGCTCCTCGCTGCCACGGGTGCGGAGCAGGCTCGGATTGCGGGCGTAATACGGCGTCGGCAGCAGATCGACGTGCAGCGGCGACTCGTTGTGATTGCGATAGATGCGGCCGCTGTCGTCTTCGGAGATGCCCCACTGCCCCCGCGACAGCGATTCGTGGCTCTCGAATTTGTGATCCTTCAGCGTCAGGTAGAAGTCGGCGGCGAGTCCCGAGGCGTAGAGCCGGTTGTCGAGCGCCCAGTGGAGGCTGTTGGCGTTGATCTCGACGTTGGCGTTGCGGCGGCCGTAACCGCTGGCGACGCGTTCTTTGGTGTCGGCCTTTAGATCGCCGTCGGTATCGCGCATCAGCCAGATGTCGGGCGCTTCACCGACCAGCACGCCGGCGTCGAGGACTTTCACGGCGCGCGGCTGGATCAGCTTGTCGGCGAACACCGTCCGCTTGTCCAGCGTGCCGTCGTTGTCGGTGTCCTGGAGGACGACGATGCGCCCGACCGGGTCGAGCTCGCCAACCGCCGAAATGTCCCGCATGTAGCCGGGGAGCTCGACCACCCAGAGACGTCCGGCCGGGTCCCACTCGATCATGATCGGGTCCTGAACCAGCGGTTCGGCGGCGGCCAGCTCGATGTGGAACCCGGGCGGCAGCGCGAAAGTGCCGAGCGCCTCGGCGGGCGCGAGCGGCCGCGCCACCGGAGAGACCGGCTGCACGGAGGCCGGCCAGGAGGGGGAGGGAGATTGATACCCATAGCCGGTGACCACCATCCCGAGCATCACCAGCACAACCGTACGAAGTGTCCGCACCATGCCCGGATCTTACAGGAAGAGGAACCCGTATTCAGCCCCAGAGGAGCGCGAACCCCGAACGGCGGGGGTGATGCGACAAGTCCAGGTTCCGCCGAAGGGGAGCGAGGGGTCGGCGATTCGCGCCATCTGGAGCGACGGCGGCTCCATCCGTTCGAGGTACATTGGAATAGTCATACCGCTGACCTCTTCGGTCCAGGCGGGGCGGCCGTCAGGATCCGGCTGGGAAACCGGGAGCTGGGAGCTGGGAGCTCGAAGCTGGAAACTGGAAACTGGGAGCCGGCAGCTTCCGCCTGCCAGCTCCCGGCTTCTTGTTTAGAACGTAAACCGCGCGCCCAGCTGGATGCGGCGCGCGCTCAACGTCGCGCCGGTCAGCCGTCCGAAGTTGGCGTCAGTCTGCGCACCCGTCCGGTAGTCGAAATTGGCACTGGTGTCGACGCCCGTCCATTGATCGGTATTGAAGGCGTTGTAGAGCTCGACGCGGAGTTGGAAGCGGCGTGTCCCCCCCATCGGAATGTTCTTGAAGGCCGAAATATCCCAGTTAATGAAGCCGGGACCCTGATATTCATCGCCCCGGGCCGTCCCCATGCGGAACTGGTCGTTCGGCGGGGCGATGCATTTGGCGTCGAACTGCCGTTCGAACGTCCGTTCGCCACGGGGCAGGTTCGGGTCGCATGTGAGGCTCACGCGGCTGGCGTTCCCTTCTATCGCCCCGGTGCCGCTGAGGGCGCCCGTTGGCACGTTCGAGTAGCCGTAGCTGAACCCCTGACGGGCGCCGCTCAGCAGCGTGGTGATGCCGGACAGCTGCCAGTTGTCGAAGACGGCCTTGGCGACGATGTTGTCCCACTTGCGACCGAGGTTCGGCACTTCGTACGAGTAATTGATGACGAGCGAGTGCGGGCGCCGGCCCGCCGAGGTGTAGTTCCTGGCGCGGTTGTCCGACACGAACGGATCGATGGTTCCGAGATTCTTGTTCACGAGCTGGTAGGTATAGGCCGCGCCGATCGAGAGCCCGTCCGAGGAGCGCCGGCGGTTCACGGAAAATTGCATCGAGTGGTAATCCGAGTATCCGGTGAACTCCCGCTGAAAAATACGTCCGAACCCGCGATACGGCCGCAGGAGATCGGCCGGCAGCGGCTGGGCCTGGCCGCCGGACACGTTCGTCGGGTCGAGGCTCGAGGCTTGGTAGGCATAGCCGTACGGCCGGCCGTTCAGATCCTGAGTCACAAGCTGGTTGCGGCCCGCGTTGCCGACATACGCGAGATCCGCGACGAGCTGAAAGCCGATATCGCGCTGCACCCCAAGGCTCCAGTTGTAGACCACCGGCGGCGTGAACTCCTGGATGCGGCGCACGGCCGTGGGCGTGGCGGTCAGCGGGCTGGCCAGCAGCTCGGAGACGGTCGTGTAATTGGTCGTGAAGGTCTGCAGCAGCGGCGGCAGCTCGACCAGATCGAGGATGCTGTCGTCGGAGTAGCGGTCGTAGAATACACCGGCGCCGCCGCGAATGGCGGTGCGGCCGTCGCCGGTCACATCCCAGGCGAAGCCGAGGCGCGGGGCCAGTTTGAAGGGCGACTTCTGCTGGGGTGTTCCCTCGTAGACGCGCATGCCGTTGATGAAATTGCCGGAGTTCGGCACCAGCCGTCCCAGATAGACCAGGGGAAAGATTTCCCCCGTCAGCGGGTTGACCGAGCGCCGGCCCTGCGGGGTCGAGGCTGGCTGGAAGAGCATTGGCGCCTGATTGGGGTCGAATTGCGTCGGCTCGAACTGCGCTACCTTGTCTCCCTGGCTGCGGGTCGGGGTGATGTAATAGAAGCGCAATCCGGCGTCGATCGTGAAGTTGCGTTTCAGGCGCCAGTTGTCCTGGACGTACCACTCGGCGTTGACGAACTGTCCGTGAGCGGACGGATGCCCGTTGGCCTCCTGGTACTGCGACACCGCTCCCAGCAGTGCGTTCGCGAAGCCGAGGTTGGTGTTCAGGGGATTCGACCCGTCCGCATTGAAGCTGAGGGAGCCATTGAACGTCGCCGAGCGCTGCGCCGGGCGGGTCGTGTGCTCGACGAAGATGCCGGCTTTCATGTTGTGCGTGCCCTTCACCTTCGTGAGGTTGCTCGAGACGTTGAAGAGCTTGTTGAATCCGAAGAACGGCCAGCGGCTCTCGACGTTGAAGGAGCCAATCGTGCCGGGCACACCGCCCGCGAACGAAGCCTGCGGCAGGAGGCTGTCCGGATTCGCGTCCGGGAAGAACTGCCTGAAGCCGGGAAGAACCTTGGTGCGATCGTTGTTGTCGATCGCCGCCTGATCCAGCGCACTGGTGTACTGGTGCGACCAGTTCACACCCACCGTGACCTCCGCGAACGTCGACTGGTTGAAGGTGTGCAGCAAGGTGTTGACATAGCTGACGGTGTCGATTTCGTACTTGCTCGGCTGCTGCGGCCAGCCGGCGCCGGTCGATCCGAGGAACGATACGCCGCCCGCCCGTTTCTCGTAGCCCCACTGCAGACGGCCGTAGGCGGTCGTCTTCGGGGCGATGTTGTAGTCCATGCGGAGGACCTGGTCGTTGCGCGGCCAGTCCTGGACGGTCTGAAACGTGTAGTTGTACTGGCGGGTGCCTGTCGGATCGTCGGCGTTCGGCAGCGGGAACAGGTTCAGCAGCGCCGAGCCCACGGCATCGAAGCGTCCTGAGGGAATGACGTTGCCGGGGAAGCACGCCGGTCCGCCGGTCGTCGCCGAGCAGTTGCCGGCGAGGAGCGGGTCGCGGACGAAGACCAGCCGCCCCTGGCTGTCGAACGTCTGTGAGAAGTCGCCGCGGCGCTCGAGCGCCGTCGGCATCCGGCGCTGGTTGAGGCCGCCGGGGTCGGTGCGCTGCAGCAGGTCCTGCGAGAAGAAGAAGAACAGCTTGTTGCGCTCCTTGTTGAAGCTGGTGCCGGGGACCAGCACCGGGCCGCCGAGCGTCCACGCTTCGTTGTCGAACGTGTACAGCGGCGGCTTGCACTGCGCCGTGACGCCACGGCCGCACTGCTGGCGGCGGCTGAACTCGTTGCCGTTCAGGCTGGTGTCGCGCTTGTAGTACGCCGCGCTGCCGCGGAAGTCCTTTGAGCCGCTGCGCGTGATGACGGTAATCGTGGCGCCGGAGCTGCGGCCGTACTCCGCCTGGAAGTTCGAGGTCTGCACCCTGACTTCCGCGATCGAATCGAGCGCCGGGGCGGCGTAGTTGCCGCTGTTCGACCCGGTGTCCTTATTGGTGACGCCGTCATATGAAAAGTTGAAAGAGCTGCGTCCGTTGATCGACAGGTTCTGCATGCTGCCCCAACCGGGAGCCTCCCGGGCGCTGCTGTCGATGACGCCGGGCAGCAGCTTGAGCATGCCGGCGAAGTCGCGCCCCTTGAGGGCGATGTCCTCGATGTTTTCGCGCGTGATGAGCCCCGACCGCGCCGCACTGGTGGTCTGCACCTGCACGGACTCGGCCTGAACGGTGACTGTTTCCGCGACTCCGCCCACTTCGAGCGCGATCGCCCGCAGCGCGACGCGCTCGGTCGAGGCGAGGCTGATGCCCTTCTGCTCGTAGGTCTTGAAACCGCTCACCGTTACGGTGACGTCGTACTTGCCGGCCAGCAGGTCGGGAAACAGGAATGCGCCGTCCGCACCGGTGACGGTTTCACGCGTCAGGTTGGTGCCGGCGTTCTTGATCACGACGGTGGCGCCGGGAAGGACGCCGCCGCCGGAGTCGGTGACCGTGCCGGAGATCTGGCCGGTCAGGCCCTGTGCCTGAAGCATGTTCAGGCTGCCGCCGAGCGCGATCAGCGCCGCGGCGACAAGCGCGATCCTGCAGAAACATTTCACTGTGATTCACTCCTCTATGTTGACGAAGGCGCACGCACGCGCCGGCCTCAACCGCTGACGCCGCGAGTGCGAGCCTGCTCGGAGATGTGACGGACGGGCGATGAGGTTACGCCCCGGCCTCGCGCGAGTCAAACACTCACCAGGCCGACCCGCGCGTTTCGAAATGACAAACACGAGCTTCGGCTCCAAGTGCCATTTGTGCTGTCGGTTAGCGGTAGCGCGCCAGGCCAGTGTGGCGCCAAGTCGTCGCGTTTCTGTTGTGCAATGCGAGACATGGC
>JAYTEJ010000275.1:0-6597 GCA_043735365.1 Acidobacteriota bacterium | reverse complement strand
GTGCGCAGGCCGGGGAGGCGGGGCTGGCCGAATTCCAGAATCGCCAGCGGCGCGCCCGGTCGGAGCACCCTCGCGATCTCGCGCAGCGCGCGCTCCGGTTCGGCGACGTTGCGGATGCCGAACGCGATGGTGGCGCCATCGCAGGAGCCCGAGGCCAGGGGGATCCGGGTGGCATCCCCCCGCACCAGGGTGACGCGCGGCCCGTGCGACGCGGCGCGGACCTTGACGAGCGCCAGCCGCAACATCTCGCCGGCGAAATCCACCCCGACGACCGACGCCCCGGGGACACGGGCGACCGTCGCGAGCGCCAGATCTCCGGTGCCGGTGCAGAGGTCGAGGACGCGCGCGCCGTCGGCGAGCGCCAGCGCCTCGACGGCCCGATCCCGCCAACGGCGATCCAGGCCGGCGCTGAGCAGATGGTTGAGGAGATCGTACCGCGGCGCAATCGCGTCGAACATGCCGGCGATGCGCGCCGGGGTCTTGTCCGGGGGTGTGCTCACGCGCGCGTTCATCCTTCCCAGGATGGATACAGCTCGTGGTCGAAGCCGAGGCTGCTGAGGATCTTCCCCGCCATGAAGTCGGCGAGGTCGTCGAGCGTCTTCGGCATCTGGTAGAACGCCGGCATCGCCGGCATGATCATCGCGCCCGCCTCGGCGCAGAGCACCATGTTGCGCAGCTGCGGCAGGCTCATCGGCGTCTCTCGCGGCACGATAATCAGGCGGCGCCGCTCCTTGAGCATGACATCGGCGGCGCGCTCGACCAGGTTGCGCGACAGCCCGTTGGCAATGCCGGCAAGCGTCTTCATCGAACAGGGGACCACGACCATCGCGTCGCAGCCCTGGCTGCCGCTGGCAATCTTCGCCCCCAGGTCGCGGTTGCTGTAGAGCGTGAAGGTGCCCTTCCGGATCCCCTCGCCGTACTTCGACGCCAGGTATTCGGCCAGCTTATCGACGGCCGCGGTTTCACCGAGCTCGTCCCGCAACAGCCGGCGGCCGTAGTCCGAAATCACCAGCTCGAGGTGGCACCCTCGCTCGAGGAGCGCCGCCATCGTCCGGGTGGCGTAGACGGCGCCGCTGGCGCCGGTCACGGCAATGGCAATGCTTCGGCGTCTGGGCTCAGTAGACATAAATCGCCAGGGCGGTGGTCGCCAGATACAACAGGCCGACGTAGCCGTTGAGGTCGAAGGCGAGCTTGACCTGCGAGAGATCGTGCTCGCTGACGAGCGACTGCTCGTAGACGAGCAGGCCGGCCACGCCCGCGACCCCCGCGACATAGATGGCGCCCAGGCCCGAGACGGGGCCGAGCGCCGCCAGGCAGAGGACGGTGACGACGTGCATGCCGCGGGAGATGCGCAGCGACCGAGGGACGCCGTAGCGGACCGGAATCGAGCGGAGACCGTGCGCGAGGTCGAACGCCAGATCCTGGCACGCGTAGAGGACATCGAAGCCGCCTACCCAGGTGCCAATGGCCAGGCCGAGCAGCCAGGGCTCCCAGCCGCCGCGCCCGCCGGCGCCGAGCCAGCCGCCGACCGGGGCGATCGCCATCGCCAGCCCGAGAAAGAGCTGGGTATAGGTCGTGACGCGCTTGGCGAGCGAGTACCAGAAGACGACGACGAGCGCGACCGGGGACAATGCGAAGCAGAGCGGCCCGAGGCGATACGCGGCAAGCAGGAAGATCGCCGTCGCCACGGCGATGAAAACGACCGCCTCGGCGCGCGTCATCAGGCCCTGCGGCAACTCGCGCGCCGCCGTGCGCGGGTTGAGCGCGTCGTGTTTGGCGTCGGCCAGCCGGTTGAATCCCATCGCCGCGCTGCGGGCCGCCACCATCGCGACCACGATCCAGACGATACGCCCGGCGACCGACCGCGGCGTCCAGTCGGTGGAGCGATGCAGCGCGAACAACGCCCCCGTCAAGGCAAACGGCAGCGCGAACACCGAATGGCTGAACCTCACGAACGAGAAGTACGTTGTCAGGCGATGGGAAAGGTTCCGCAAGGTTCTACTTGGTTCTACGGGATTCAGAGCCACGAAATCCGATCGGGCTCGATGCCGCTGAGAAGGTATTCTTCCACATCCGCGACGGCCGTGGGCACGGTGACGGCGATCAGGCTGGCGCGCCGGCCGGGCTCGATGGTGCCGAAGTCGGCCCCGAATCCGAGCGCCGTGGCGCCGTCGCGGGTCGCGCTGGCGAGCAGACGCGACGCCGGCACCGCCGGGGCCAGCCGGCGCAGCGCCGCCAGCTCGGCGAAGACGTTGAGATCCTCGACGCTGGCGAGACTGTCGGTCCCGACCGCGACGCGCACCCCGGACGCATAGAAGGCGTCAATCGGCGGGGTCCCGGCACCGGTCCAGCGGTTGCTGCGCGGACAGGCGACCACCGTCGCCCCGGCCTGTGCGAGTCGAGCCAGCTCCCGCGCCTCCAGCTGCGTGCCGTGCACGGCCAGCAGCCGCGGGGTCACCAGGCCCAGGCGATCGAGGTAATCGATCGGGCCGCAGCCCGGCGGGCTCCAGGCATCGGTCCAGACGCCGAGTCGCGACAGCAGCTCGCGCCAGGGACCGGTGCCGTCGCGGAGAAAGCGGATCTCTTCGGCGGACTCGCCGACGTGCACGCTCATCGGGCTGACGCCGGCGGCCTCGGCGATCGCCCGCAGCAGCGCAGGGGACACCGAATACGGCGCATGCGGGACGATCGACGCTCGCAGCCCCGGCGCGGCAGGCAGCGCCCGAATCTGTGCCTCCGCCGCCTCCACCAGGCTGGCCGGATCGGGCGCGCTGAAACCCAGCAGCTCTCGGAAGATGGCAGCTCCGAGTCCACTCGCCGCCACCACGTCGTACGCCGACAGGGTGTTGGTCACGTCGCCGACGAGCGCGGTGCCGGCTGCACGCACCTCTCGAACGGCGTCGGCCATCGGCTCCGGCGGCTCTCGATCGACAGTCCCCCTGAACGCCATCAGCCGCGCCGCCCACTCCGGCATCGATCCGCCGGGCGGAACGCGCCCGCGCATCCAGGAAAGCTCGAGATGCGTATGCGCGTTGACCAGGCCCGGCATGATCGCCACCGCGCCCAGATCCAGGGTGGACATCTCGTCAGCGGCCGCCAGGGAGGTCAGGCGTGGAGGCTTGGTGCCGGAGCCGCCCGTGGCCAGGATGACGCCGCCGCGCGTCAGCACCCAGGCGTCACGCATGGGAGGGTGGGCAATCGGCAGCACCCACCGGGCCCGAAACAGCGTCGCCATCGGAATCCCTGATGCCGCGCTAGTCCGAGGCCTTCTTCCGGCGGGCCTTTTTCTCGACCGCGCTTCGGGCCGCGTAGCGGACGATCTCCGGCGGACGGGAGTCGTCTCCGGCGGCGCGGGCCACCGCGAGCTCGAGCATCCGCGGCACCTGGCGCTCGCGGAAGATCGGCTCGCCCTGCAATTCGTAGTGCATGTTGCGCCGTCTGGCGGCGAACCCGGCGTTCTCGATGTTGCGCACGATCTCGATCTCGTCCATGCAGTAGCTGGCGCCGGCGGCCCGGACGACGTTCTCCTCGATCATGACGCTGCCCATGTCGTTGGCGCCGAAGGCCAGGCTGAGCTGACCGACCTTGCCGCCCTGCGTGACCCACGACGCCTGCAGGTTGTCGAAATTGTCGAGGACCAGCCGCGCCACCGCGAGCGTCCGCAGGTACTCGACGCCGGTCGCCTCGGCGCCGCCAAGCTCGGTGTGCTCCGGCTGGTAGCTCCAGGTGATGAACGCCGTGAACCCGGCGGCATCGCCGCCGGCGGCGCGCGACTCGTCCTGCAGCCCGCGCAGCCGGAAGAGATGCTCCAGCCGCTCCTCCATCGTCTCGACGGTCCCGTACATCATCGTCGCGGTGGTGCGCAGCCCGGCGCGGTGGGCGTGGCGCATGACGTCGAGCCATTCGTCGGCGGTCGCCTTGCTGTAACAGTTCAGCAGCCGGCGCACGCGATCGACCAGGATCTCGGCGCCGCCGCCGGGAATGCTGTCGAGCCCGCACTCGACCAGCCGCTCGATCACCTGCGGCACCGGGAGCCGCGACAGGCGCGACAGGTGGATCACCTCTGGTGGCGACAACGCGTGCAGCCGAAACGCCGGGTAGCGCTCCTTGACGGCGCGGAACAGGTCCTCGTACCAGGCCAGCGGCAGATCGGGATTGTGCCCGCCCTGCAGCAGCAGCTGCCCGCCGCCAAGCGCCATGGTTTCGTCAATCTTGCGGAAGATCTCCTCGAAGCCGAGGACGTAGCCCTCGGACGATCCCACCGGACGATAGAACGCGCAGAAGTTGCAGCGCGCGATACAGACGTTGGTGTAGTTGACGTTGCGGTCGATGATGTAGGTGACGACGTTGCCCGGATGAAGGCGGGCGCGGACCTCGTCGGCCAGCTGGCCGAGGAGCGCGGTCGGGGCCTGGCGGTACAGCGCCAGGGCCTCGGCCCTGTCGAGCCGCTTCCCCGCCCGGACTTTCGCCGCCAGTAGGTCGGTCGTCATCGGTGGTAGAACACGGGCGGCGCAACCGCATCGACGAGGCCGTGCTTGCCCGCCAGTTCGTAGTACATGCGCAGCCCCTCTTCTTCCCGCTCGCCGAGGCTGTAGCGGATATTCTCCCTCAGGTAGGCCTGTCCGCGCGCGGCCCGCTCCGGTCCACAGTAGGCGGCCGCGATCACGTCGGAGGCCAGCACGCCCTGGTCCCTCGCCGCCAGCAGCGCGGCCACCGCGGTGTGGCTCAGGGCCGTCGGGCGTCCCGCCCAGAACGCCCAGACGAACGGCAGACCGGTCATCGCCGTCCACTCCTGCCCGAGATCCACCTTGCTCGCGCCCAGCGCGTCGTGGTCGAGAAACAGCGCCGGGTCGCCGATGAGCAGCGCGGCGTCGCACTGCTCGAGCATCGCCTGCGGATCCGGCCGCATCGGCCTGAACTCAGGGTCGATGCCGAATTGCTCCACGCAGAGCAGGTGTAGCAGGGCATTGGAGGTCCGCGAGCTGGTGTCGGCGGCGATGCTCCGGATGGCGCCGACCGGCCTGGTCGTGAAGAGCGCCACCGATGCCACCGGCCCCTCGGAGATGATGCCGGCCCCCGGCACGATCCGGTACGGCTCGCCGCGCAGGAACTCGATCGACGGAATCATGCCGACATCGATCGAGCCTTCGTGCAGCAACGCCGCGCACTTCGAGGGCACATCGAACCTGAGATTGAACAGGTCGGTGTGCATCTCCAGGTTATAGACCAGCGGCCGCGCGTTGAGGTAGTCCACGGCGCCAAGGCGGACCGGCTTCATGACCGAATCACCTCGTAGCGTGCGTTCCTCTCGACCGCATCCAGCCCCGCCGCCCGGATGTTGCCGCGAATCTCCTCCAGCGGACTGCGCCGGGTGCCGAGCACGCCCGCATCCACCGCCGCAATGCCATCGACGTCGTTCGCGCCCACCGTCAGCGCGAACTGCGCCAGCTTCGGCCCGTAAAGCGGCCAGTCCACCTGGATCGACTCGATCTCCGGCGCCAGCAGCCGCGCAATTGCCACCTGCTTGACATCGTCGTACCCGGTCGACGGCGCCGCGACGGACGAAAGGCGGGGCAAGGGGGCAAAGATCCGGAAGCCGCCGGCGGACCGCTGCAGGTCGCGCGCGCGCAGGACGAGGCCGAGACGATCGGCCGCGTTGAGCTCGAGCACGGTCAGCCGCGACAGCCCCAGCCCGGAGCGCCGCACCGTCGCGATCGCCGCCTCGTCGTCCGAGGTGAGCTGATCCACCTGCACCTCGGCGACCGCCGCGAGGCCGGCGTCGGCGAGGGCGGCGCAGGCGCCCGGCAGCGACGCGCCGGCGACGGCCTGAAGATCGGCGAGGCTGAAGCCGGTCACCGGGACGCCGCCCGCCAGCCCGGCGACGGTCCGCACGGCGGCCAGCGCGGCCTCGAGCGAGAGAGGACGGCCGGCGAGACGGATCTCCCCGGCCGCCAACCCTCCCGGCAGCGCGCCCGGGACGGCGTCGACGTGGACTTCGAATACCCGCACGAACGTCGTCCTGGCGCCGTGCATCTCCCGGCGCACGTCGTCGGCGCGCACGCCAATCGCAATCAGATCCGGACTGTCCAGAAGCCGCTGCGCCTCGGCGGCGTCGATCGCCGCGATCGTCACTTCGGGCCTCCCATCACTTCCAGCCTTTCCGAATCTTCTCCCAGAGCACTTCCGCCTTGTCGGCCGCGGCGGCTGTCGTAGTGATTCGCTTCGGCCACGGGCGGGTGAACCCTTCCGACGGCCATTTGCGCGTCGCGTCGATGCCCATCTTGCTGCCGTAGGCGGCAAGGTCGCTGGCGTCTTCGAGGTCGTCCACCGGTCCACGGGTGAACTGCACGTCTCTCTCCGGATCGTAATGCGTTCCGACGATCCATGCGACCTCAGCCTCGTTCTGCACGTCGACGTCCTTGTCGACGACGATGATCGTCTTCGAGAACATCAGCTGGCCGAGGCCCCAGAAGGCGTTCATGATCTTGCGCGCGTGCCCGGGATAGCGCTTGTCGATCGAGACCAGCACGATGTTGTGGAAGATCCCGGCGGCCGGGAAGTGCATGTCGACGATCTCGGGCAGCGTCTTGCGGATGA
>JAYTEJ010000274.1:0-3393 GCA_043735365.1 Acidobacteriota bacterium | reverse complement strand
TTCAAGGTCAACCCGATGCTCAAGGACGACATCGCCGCGAAGGGCACAGCTGAGGCGAAGTAATCAGGCGACGACACGATCGAGGCCGACGGCCGCGAGCACGGTCTGCAGGTCGGCGCCGGTGAACGGCTTGGACAGGACCGGGACGTCGTGCAGCGTCGCATCGAGCTCGATGCTGCTGCTGTCGCCGGTAATGAAGACGAAGGCCCGTGCCAGCTCGGGGTGGCGCTCGACCAGCGTCCGGTAGATCTCCTTCCCGGCCACTCCGGGCAGGTGCACGTCGCACAGCACCAGCGCCAGCGGGTTGCCGCCCGCCAGTTCCAGCGCCCTCTCCCCGGTCTCCGCTTCCTCGACGTCGAAGCCGCGCCGCTCCAGCAGGCGGACGAGCAGCCGGCGGATTGGCGCCTCGTCGTCCACGACAAGCACCCGGCGGGAGGGCCCAGCCGCGGCAGGCGCGGCCTTCTCGACGTGCGGCTGCAGCGGCAGCGACAGCCGGAAGCACGCCCCGTGCGGCGAGCCGCAGATCGTCAGCGAGCCGTTGTGGGCGGCGGCGATGCCGTGGGAGATCGACAGGCCCAGCCCGGTCCCCTGGCCGACGTCCTTGGTCGTGAAGAACGGCTCGAAAATCCGCCCCCGCATCTCCGCGCTCACCCCCGGTCCGTCGTCCGCGACGTCGACCGTGGCGGTGTCCGCCTGAGTGTCGCAGCGGATGGTGATGGTGCTCCCCTGCCCGGCGCCGGTCATCGCCTGCTCGGCATTCAGCACCAGGTTGAGAATGATCTGCTGGATTTCCTCCCGGTTGACGAGTACCTGCGGTGCTGAGTCCGAGAGCTCCGTGACCAGCCGGATGTTGCGCTGCTGCAGGTGGTAGCCGCGCAGCTCGACCACCGCCCGGACGATGTCGTTGAGGTCGGCGGGGGTCCGGTTGGGGGCGCTGCGGCGGACGAACGACAGCAGGTTGCGGACGATCTGCCCGGCGCGCGCCGCCTCGCGGCGCACCACCTCCAGGTCGCGCCGGGAGCCGGCCAGTGCCGGCTCCTCGAGCAGCAGCTCCACCGAGCCGATAATCGTCTGCAGGGGATTGTTGATCTCGTGGGCGACGCCCGCCACCAGCTCGCCGATCGCGGAGAGCCGCTCGCTGTGCACGAGCTGGTCGCGCAGCTTGATGTCCTGGGTGATGTCGCGTTCGGCGCCGACAAAGTGGGTGATCGTCCCGGAGGCATCGCGAAGCGCAGCCACCGTGCAGGCCGCCGGGAATGACGACCCGTCGCGCCGCCGCCGCAGCAGCGTGCCGCGCCAGATGCCGTGCTCACGCACCTCGGCGCTGACGTGCGACAGCAGCGCGCCGAAGCCGTGCTCGACCAGGTCCCCGAAGGCCAGCGCCGACAGCTCCTGCTTGGAGTAGCCGACGGCGCGGACGAAGGCATCGTTGGCCAGCTCCACCCCGCCGTCCACCCGGGTGATCAGGATCAAGTCGCCGGTCTGCTCGGTCGCCGCCGCCAGCAGCCGCTTCCGCGCGTCCAGCCGCTGCAGCTCTCCCCCCTGCGCCGCCAGCCTCAGCGTCAGCAGTCCCAGGCCGGCAACCGTCATCAGGCCCGTCAGCAGGGCGCGGAAGTTGTCCAAGGCCCCGCCCATCGGCCAGACGTAGAGCACCCCGTAGCCGATCAAGGGGACGAGAAACACCGGGACCACCGCAGTAGCAATCGGCGAGGTAACCGGTTCGTCGTCCGCAACTTCCCGCGTCGAGTCGGGCGCCGACAGCGCCGCGGCCATGTAGCAGAGGAAGGGAATAATCCACGCCAGGTCGTACACGGTGCCGGTACGGTACGAGCCGCGCAGGATGGCCAGGCTGGTGAGAATCCGTGCCACGAAACCGACGCCGGTGCCGGCGGCAAGGAAGGCGTAGGTGCGGCGCCACGGCGTCCGGCGAGCCGCCGCCAGGGCGAAGACGGTGCCGCCGAACAGCAGCGCGCGGTTGACCTGGACGAGCGTCAACAACATGCGCTCCGGATCGGCCGCGCCGGGCGACACCGCCGGGACCAGGACGAAGTAGGTATAGATGAAGGCCGCCAGCAGCCCATAGCTGGCGACCACCAGGCCGACCGGTCCCACGGACTCCCGGCGCACACCGGCATGGGGCCTCGCGAACAGCGCGATCAGCGGACCGATGCCGCCGCACAGGCTGAACAGCGTGTGCCACTGCAGCCAGGACTGCCGGCCATCGACAATCTGTTCGAACACCGAGCCGAGATGGCCGATGACCCACAAGCCGACGCCGATGCCGAAGGTGTCCCAGAAGAGCCGCTGACAGCCGGCCCATCGCCGGCGGCGAGCGAGAATGACCGCGCAGGTGGCGATCGGGGGCGCGAGGAGCGCGAGATTCCCCAGCACGGCCAGCGCCGTGGGGTGGGCGCGAAACGCCCAGACGCCCGCGACGTAGATCAGGACATAGACGAGGCCGACGGACAGATAGGGCACGATCCGGCACCTGCCAAGGGGGCGGACGGCCCGACCGTCCTCGTTAAGTTGGGGAACGGGAAGACTTTATCACGATTTCTCGACGTCGATCTGGGCCCGCTGCAGCCGGCCGCTGAAGTCCACGTAGACGGACTTCCACTCCGAAAAGACGTCGAGCGCCACGCTGCCCGCCTCGCGATGGCCGTTGCCGGTGTTCTTGGTCCCGCCGAACGGCAGGTGCACCTCGGCGCCGATGGTCGGGGCGTTCACGTAAAAGATGCCGGTATAGAGGTCGCGCATCGCCGAAAACGCCCGGTTGATGTCCTGGGTATAGATCGATGCCGACAGCCCGTACTCCACGCCGTTGCCGATCTCGACCGCTTCCTCGAGCGATCGGCACCGCATCACCGACACAACCGGACCAAAGATCTCCTCGCGCGCGATTCGCATGTCGGGCCGCACGCCGGTGAAAATCGTCGGCTCGTGGAAGAAGCCGCGGCCCAGCGCGCCCCCCTCGATCCGCCGGCCGCCACAGGCCAGCGTCGCCCCCTCCCGCCTGCCGATCTCGACGTAGTCCATCACCGTCTTCAACTGCGCTTGGCTACTCGACGGCCCCATCTGGGTCCGTTCGTCAAGGCCATCGCCGACCACCAGCGCCTGCGCGCGCGCGACGAAGCGCTCGACGAAGGCGTCGTGGACGCGCTCGTGCACCACCACCCGGCTGGCCGCGGTGCAGCGCTGGCCGGAGGTCCCGAACCCACCCCACAGGCAGCCATCGACCGCCAGTTCCAGAACGGCGTCGTCCATCACCAGGATGACGTTCTTGCCGCCCATCTCGAGGTGGACTTTCTTGAAGGTCGGGGCGACGGCCTGATTGACGATGCGGCCGACGCGGGTGGAGCCGGTAAAGGAGACGATCCGGACCGCGGCGCTGGT
>JAYTEJ010000273.1:0-11374 GCA_043735365.1 Acidobacteriota bacterium | reverse complement strand
ATACCCGGGTGGTCCGCGACGCGTCCCCCGCGCTCCTCTCCGTCATCGTCCTCAACTACAACGGCCGCCGCTGGCTTCGTGGATGCCTCGACGCGCTCGCCGCGCAGCAGGGTGCGCCCCCTTTCGAGGTCGTCCTCGTGGACAACGCGTCCACGGACGGATCGGCTGACGCCGTGCGCGCCTGGGAGGGCGACCACGCCGGGCGGACAGCGCGAGCGTTCGAGGTGCTGCGGCTGGTCGAGGCTGGCGCCAATCTCGGCTTCGCCGGCGGGAACAACCTGGGCGTGCGCGCCGCGCGCGGCGGGCTGCTCGCCTTCCTCAACAACGACACCGAGCCCGAGCCCGCGTGGCTGGCGTCGCTCCATCAGGCGCTCGTGTCCCGTCCGGCCTTCGCTCTGGCGACCTCGCGCCTGGTGTTCCTCGACGATCCGTCGGTCGTCGACAGCGCCGGCGACGGCTACCTGCGGGCCGGCGGCGCCTTCAAGCATGGATATGGAGGCCCCGCCGACGAGGCGCTCGCCTCGCGGGAAGTGTTCGGCGCCTGCGGCGGCGCGTTCCTGATTCGACGTTCGATTTACGAGGCGCTCGGCGGCTTCGACGAGCGATTCTTCATGGTCTACGAGGACGTGGATCTTTCCTACCGGGCGCGGCTGATGGGGCAGCGATGCTGGTACGCCGCCGACGCCGTCGTCCGGCATGCCGGAAGCGCCACACTCGGCGTGGCCAGTCCCGCGGCCGTCTTCCACGGGCAGCGCAATCTCGAATGGACCTGGATCAAGAACACGCCGCTGCCGCTGCTCGTCCGCACCGCCCTGTCGCACGCCGTCTACTCGGCCGCCGGGGTCGCGCACTACGCGCGCCGCGGGCGCCTGATGCCGGCGCTGAACGGCAAGCTGGCGGCTCTCAGGGAACTGCCGGCGGTGCTCGCGGATCGCCGCGCCGTTCAGCGAACGTCGGTGGTGACATCAGCGGCGCTGCAGTCGATGATGGAGCGCGGATGGCTGACGCGGAAGAGAAGGGAAAAGGCGGCGCGGCGCTAGCGGCCCAGCGGCTCGACCTTCGAGATCCACAGCGTTACCGACCGGCCGCCGGCATCGACCAGGCGCAGGTCGATGGTGGTGTAGCGCGTCTCGGATCGATCGCTGCGTGCCGGCATGATGATGGTGGTCCAGCGGTCGGGGAGCAGCGCGACGATATCGGCGAGACGGCCGCCGAGCCGCAGCTCGAGACGCTCCGATCGATCCGACAGAGCCCGGACCTGGAACCGGAATCCCGTCTCGGCCGGCACGAAGATCGACGCCGCGTTGACCGCTGACCGGTACCTCACGCCGCCGTCCGCCGTTTCCCAATGCGTCGAGAGCCCAATCCCCTGGTGCTCGAGGTCGGCCTGCGCTCGCGCCGCCGCCGTACGGAACGGCAGCGAAGCGATCAGCAGGAGTGCCGCCGCGGTGGGAGCGTGGCGGGCCCGGAACGAGGGGCCGGTGGTGCGAACGCCGGCCGCCGCGAGCGAGGCTGCCGGGCCGGCCGTGGCTCCAAGCAGCATCCAGAACGCATAGGCAGGCTCGCGGGTGAGGAGCGGATGGCCCGCCAGCCAGGTCAGCAGAAATGCGGTGAGACCGGTCAGGCATCCCCACACGATCAGATCGGCGCGCGGCTCTCGTGCGTGGATCCATCCGGCACGCATCGCCGCCGCCAGCAGCCAGACGAACACCGCGAATCCGGCAATCCCGGTTTCGGCGAGGATTTGCAGAAAATTATTGTGCGCGTTTTCGTGCACGGCGCGCGGAAACGCCTGCAGCAGCGCGGGTGAACTGAACTCCCCCGAGCGCTGGTAAAACTGTCCGATGCCGATGCCGAAGACGGGACTGGCCTCGACCATCCTGATCGTGGTGCGCGCCATTTCCACCCGGACCAGCGCGGCGATGGAAGACGACGTCTGGTTGGCGCGCATGGGCGCGTAGACGAGCAGCAGCAGCGCGGCGACCGCCAGGGCCGCACCGGCTCCAGCCGCGGCCATCCGCGTGCGGCGATCGCCCCGCGCGTGCGCCATCGCGCCCGCGCCGATCGCCAGGGCCAGCGGACAGGCGAACAGGGCGGCGCGCGATCCCGACATCCAGATCCCGAGCGCCAGCGCCGCGGCCGCGACGGCCCAGGCCCGGCCTGTTCTCCGCCGACCGATGGCCAGGGCCGCGGCGACGAACACCACCATCGCAAAGTGCGAACCGGCGGCGTTGACGTCGCCGTAATGCACGTTGATGCGCGTCGTGCGCACGTGCTGCGCCAGCAGCGCCCAGAAGTGGGCGGAGCGGTGGGCGCTCTCGACCAGCGCTTCGAGATTGACGAGCGCCGCGATCGCGGTCGCGGCGGCGAGCACCCGCGCCAGGCGTCCCACCGCGCCGGCGTCAGCCGCAGCTGCCCGCGCCGCCACCGACAGGAGCAGCAGGCCTTCGAGCAGGAGGGCGCCGGCATGGAGATACTGGTCGGGGCCGCTGACGAAGTAGTCGAGGGAGAAGTAGCGCCAGAGCAGCTCGCCGAACCCGGAGGTCCCGACGCGCATCTGTTCGACAGAGAGCTCGACGACGAGAGAGGCCGTCACCACCAGCGCGAACACCCCGATCGGCAGCCGCAGCGACGGCGCGAGGGCCCCTTCGGACCGCCGTGCAATCCTCCGAACCGCCCAGCCGGCGGCAAAGGCGATAACGATGGCCTCAGCCCAGGCGACCTGATAGCTCCAGTGGTGGCCGGCGACACTGGCGAGCGGCGTTGCCGCGGCGACGACCAGCAGCGCCGCCGCCGGCCGCCAGGCCGCGAACGCGGCAAACGCCGCAAGGGCGAGCGGCACCGGCCAGGGCACCGACTGCACTCGAAAGAGGCTGGCAAGAATCACGGCCAGCAGCGCCGCCAGCGCCCCCCAGGCCGTCGCGGCGAGCGCGCTCTGGAGGTCGGGCGCGGCGGCAGGCGCGGGCTGATCGCCGGCCGCGGCGCCGCTCACGAGGGCTTCCTCGGGGTGCGGCGGTAGAGCATGAAGTCCTCGATGTCGACTTCATGGACGTAGTCCTCCAGCACCTGCCGCATCGCCGGCGAGGCGAATTCCACCTCGCTGCGCCAGCCGGTCAGGCTGTCGCGGTTGTTGCGCTCGAGGATGATGTAGGAGGGGAGGCTGCGGGCAAGGCTGGCGGCCAGCGCTTCCGGGGTGAACTCGGCGCGCCGGACGATGTTGATGACCCCGGGATAGGTCCAGATGAAGCGATTCGCCGGCAGCCGCTGGGCGAGGAAATAGACCGCCGGCGCCATCCCGAAGATGTAGACGCGGCCGTCGGGCTCGCTGTGCCCGGCGAGGTACGCCGCCAGTTCGGCGTTGGCCCGCGCCGAGTAGCCGCGCCCGGTCTGATAGCCGCCAAAGCGTTCCAGGTACTGGAGCCGCGCGTCACCGGCGGCGCGGCGGCCGCCGATGTCGGCCATGATCGTGGTCCAGGCGCGCGCCGGATAGTGGCTGCGGATCGCGACCGCTGCCGCCAGCGCCAGCACCGCGGCTGCGGTGGCCAGACGGCGGCGCGGCCGGTGGTCTTCAGCGATGCGACTGAACAGCCAGCCGGCGAGCAGCGCCAGCGGCGCGCCGCAGGGGATGAAGTAGGTGCTGTACATCCGGATGCCGTTGGCGGCGGCGGCGATGACGCCGACCGCGACCCAGCAGATCCCCAGCCAGGCGGCCGGGGCCGGACGGCGGCGCAGGAAGTCCACCACGGCGACCGCGGCGCCGAGGACCCCCAGCGTCCACAGCGGGTCCGTCTTCGTCAGCCGCCAGCCTTCGTGCGCCAGCCGATCGATCAGCACCAGCGGTCCGGAGCCGAGCGCGACGTAGGCGCGGTTGTACTCCACGACCGCGATCCACGCGTCGGTGAGGCTGCCGGCGGCGGCAAGCCAGGCCACCGCGAGCACTGCCGGAGCCAGCAGCGCACCCGTGGCCAGCGCGACACTCTGCCAGCGGAGCCTGGATCGGGTGGCAAGCCAGGCGAGGATGGCGGGGAAGTAGGCAAGGGCGGTGGGCTTATAGAGGGCGGCGACCCCGATCAGCGCTGCGGCGCCGGCCAATCGCCTCGTGCCCGGTGCGGTGTCGGTGCGCGTCAGCACCCACCAGGCAGCGGCGGCCAGCAGGGCGATGAAGCACTCGGGCACGGCGCGCTCGAGAAATCCGCCGTAGCCGTAGCGCGCCGCCGGCAACATCAGCGTCGCATAGACGATGGCGCCGAGGCGGGCGGCGAGGGGGGTGCTGGTCCGCCGCAGGATTGCGTAGATCAGCGCGCAGGTGGCCACTGCCGAGATGAAATCGAGCCAGAACACCAGCGAGGCATGAGGGCCCGCGAGGCGGATGGCGGCGGCGTAGGTGAGGTGAATGGCGGGCGGCTTCTGATCCCAGAGGTCGCGATAGAGCGCCAGACCGCGCGTCATCCCCCAGCCGACGGTGAGGAAGATGCCCTGATCGATGCCGAGGGGCTCGGCGATCGACGGTAGGCGGCACGCGAAAGCGGCGCCGACGGCCGCGGCGGTGAGCGCGTCCGCCCGGCGGTTGGGCAGCGGCTTATCGCTCGGCCACGATGGCATAGTCCAGAAACGTGAACATGCGCGCGTTCAGCTTCTCCACGTTGCCGTTGAAGGCTTCGACCAGCTCCGTCACGACCAGGTCGGCTCCTGCCGGAATCGCCACCGGCTGCAGCCGATCCTCGACCGGCACCGGGGATCGGAACTCGATCGCCGCCTGCGTGAAGCCGCTGGCGAGGACCAGGTACTTGAGGGTGTCCGGATGGAGCGGCCAGACGTGGGTGATGTCCCTGATGTAGCTCTCGAAAAACGCCACCCAGCAGGCCGGGTTCAGAGTTTCGAGCACCAGGCGCCCGCCGGGGCGCAGCTTGTGGCTGGCGAGCTCGAGGAAGCGCAGCAGGTAGGGCGGATCGAGGTGTTCGACCACCTGTGCGGCGAAGACGCCGCCGAGGGAGGCGTCGGGCAGGGAGGTCAGATAACCGACGGCGTCCCCCTGCGCCACGTCCAGCCCTCGGGCGCGGCAGCTCTGCGCCATCTCGTGATTGAGGTCCAGCCCGCGTGCCGGGATGCCGCGCGATGCCAGCAGGTCGAGGAACTCGCCGCGGCCGCAGCCGATGTCGAGCACGTCGGTCCGGCCTTCGAAGAGCGGCAGGTACGACGCCAGCCGCGCCCGGATGACCTCGCGGGAGCCGCGAAACTGATCCTCGAAGCCGACGTACTTGTAGGCGTCGAGCTCCGCGGCGAAGGCATCCCCCGGGGCCGCGGCGGCGGCTGCCGGCGCCGGCGCCGGCGCCGCGACGGGGCCGGGTTCGGCGCCGTGCGTCACGCCTTGTTCGACGGCGCGTTTGATCGCGGAGAAGCCGTGCTGCAACGTGCCGAGCGCGGCGCGCAGCTCCTCGACGGCGGTCCGCATCGAGGCGGCGCGCGCGTCGTAGCGCATCTCCCGCGCGGCGAGTGACTCGAGGCGCTTGGCGGTGTTCTCAGCCAGGCCGCTCAGGGCCGCATTGAGCACCAGGGCGGACCCTCCGGTGTCGCGATCCCTGGTGTCCACGTAGGCGGTGACCTGCTGCAGCAGCAGCAGCAGCCGCGACTGGAACTCCGCGGCCGCGGCGATCTGTTCGCGCTCGACCGAGACCAGGGCCTCGGCGGCGCGGAAGGCCTCGCGCTGGGCCGCCGCGGAGCGATTGACGTGATCGACCAGCAGCGAGTTGAAGGTCAGCTGGCGCTGGAAGTAGGGAGCGACGATCCGCCAGACGAAACCGGCAAGCTTGCCTTTCAGCCCCGAGGCGCCTGGCGCGGCGGGCAGGATCTGCCAGGCCTCGTTGAGCGCCGCGATCTGATGATCGTCAAGGCCGGGTGCCGGCGACGGCAGCGCCGCCGGCGGGCGGAGGGACTGGTCGAGCGCGGTCAGCGCCTCGTTGTAGCGGGCGTCGGCGGCGTCGCGATCCCGGCGGAGCGCCTCGAGCGCCGCCTGGAGCGGCTCGTGTGGGTCGTCGGACATCTGGTCAGGCTGAAACACGGTCGGCTGCGGTACGACGGGCGACGAGGGGCTTCACGACGTGACCAGGCCGGCGGTCGGGCTGCTCGGGGAGGCATACGTCTGCATCGGGATGCGGCCGGCGCGGAACGCCAGCCGGCCCGCCTCGACGCCGAGCTTCATCGCACTCGCCATCGCCACGGGATCGCTCGCCAGGGCGATGGCCGTGTTCATCAGCACGCCGTCCGCGCCGAGCTCCATCGCGATCGCCGCGTCCGACGCCGTACCCACCCCGGCGTCCACGATCACCGGCACCCCGGCCTGCGCCTTGATGATCCGGATGTTGTTCGGGTTCTGGATCCCCAGCCCCGAGCCGATCGGAGCGCCGAGCGGCATGACCGCGGCGGCGCCGGCGTCCTCGAGCTTGCGGCAGATGACGGGATCGTCGCTGGTGTAGGGCAGGACGATGAAGCCTTCGCGCACCAGGATCCGCGTTGCCTCGAGCAGCGCGATGTTGTCGGGAAAGAGCGTCCGCTCGTCGCCAATCACCTCGAGCTTCACCCAGTTCGACAGCCCGACCTCGCGTCCGAGGCGTGCCGTCCGCACCGCATCCTCGGCGGTGTAGCAGCCGGCGGTGTTCGGCAGGATGAAGATGCGCTCGCGGTCGATGTAGTCGAGCAGCGATTCCTTCGACCGATCGCTGAGGTTGACGCGGCGGACCGCGACGGTGACCATATCGGCCCCCGACGCCCGGTGGGCGTCCGCCATCACGGCATGGGTCGGATACTTGCCGGTGCCCACCACGAGGCGCGAGGCGAACGTCCGGCCGGCGATTACCAACGGATCAGCGTGCATGGTCGTCTTCTCGGTCACCGTCCTGTCCTCCCCCGACGAAATTGACAATCTCGACCTCGTCCCCCGCGTTGACCATCGTCGTGTCGTAGCGGGCGCGCTTGACGACCTCGACATTGTGCTCGACCGCGACCAGGCGGCCGTCGATCTTGAGATGGGCGAGGAGCGCCGCAATCGAAAGGGGGCCGGGCAACTCGAACCGGTCCCCGTTGAGTTGTATCGTCAAAGTCTACTCCAGCGCTCACTCAATCGGCGCGGCGCTCTTGGCCCCGCGGCTCTGACTTCGCTTCCGGTTGCGGCACCGCACGGCCGGTCGATCCCGGCGGTGACGTCAGATCGCCCAGCGGGTCCGGCACCCCGAACTTCTCGAGCAGCGTCCGCAGCTGCGCCTCGCCGTCGTCCAGCAGATGCCGCGGCAGCCGCGGCCGGGGCACCGGGCGCGCGTGCGCCTCGGCCAGGACGCGGCAGTAGTCCTCGATCATGCGATCGGGCGAATGCTCGTGCTGCCACCAGGCGCGGCCGGCGGCGCCGAGCGTCGCCCGCAGCTCCGGATCGGCCGCCAGCCGGCGCATCGCCAGGCGCAGCGAGTGGGCCTCGTCGATGATGTCGATCGCCACCGTCACCGCGGCGGCGCGGTCGCCGCCGCCGTTCAGCGTCCAGCTGCGCGGATCGAGAGACGGGATGTCGGCCAGATGGGCCAGATCCGTGACGACCGTCGGCCGGCCGGCGGCGAGGGCCCGCAGCCAGGGGCCTGATACCTCGCGCGCGGTCGGCCAGCGCAGGCTGAGCGCCACGTCGCACGCCGCGATGCTCCTCGTCAATTCGCGCTCGCTGGCGAGATAGCCGGTGAGGTGGACCCTGGCGTCGAGGCCGCGTCGCCGCACGTCTGCGGCGACGTCGTAGTGGGCCGCCGGCGCGCCGGCGAGCAGCAGGTGGGCGTCGGGCGCATACGGCAGGATGGCGGCAAAGGCCTCGAGGATCTCGGCGATGCGTTTGTCGGGTGTCAGGCCGCCGAAGACGCCGAAGATCACGGCGTCGGGCGGAAGGCCGAGGCGGGGCCGGGTTTCGGCTCGCGCCGCGGCGGCCGCGGTATCCGTGAGCAACTCGCCGTGGCCGAGGCGGATGCTGCCGACGCCTGCGCCCGGCATCTCTTCGTTGATGTCGGCGGCCAGCGGCGCCGAGTGGACGACCGTCAGCCGGGAGGCCTGGATGACCAGCCGGCGCATCGGCCAGCTGTAATAGAGGTGGCTGTCGAATCCGGCCACCGCCAGCTCGGCCAGGTCAGGCGAGCTGTCCGGATGGCCGGCCGCAAACTCGGCGCGGTAGTCGTTGCGGCGCCTGGTGCGCAGCAGCGCGGCCGCGCGGGCGTGATGGAGATGACCGTCGTGGAGCACGGCGAGCCCCGGATAGCGGAAGAGGTAGGGCCACAGGAAGTCGTGATGCGACGAATTCCCGAGCTGGAACACCGTCAGGTCGTAGGGCTCGGCGCGATGACGCCAGGGAAACTCATGCGCCGAGCGCCAGTCGCCCGGGGCGGCGCCGGCGGCGGCCAGTTTTGCGACCGGCTCGTCCACGAACACGTCGATGTCATGCCCGTCCGCCAGCGCCGCCACGATCTGCGCGCTGCAGGCGGCGATTCCCGAGGGCACCGGCGGCATCGGGCTGAACCACGCGAGTCGCATGCGGCCTATTCTGACAGAGGTTCGCCGGCGCGTTGCAGCGGCGGATTGGGGTTTCGGGGTTGTGATAGCATTCGTGAGTTACGGCGGGCTCGGAAGAGGACGCAGAAAGCGCCGCGTTCTCCGCGGCGGACTGCGTTCGTCGCCGGGTCTCTGGCAGGTTCACTAGCGGAGTACACGGACGCATGCACGGCTGGGTTCCGATCCTTCTGATGCTCGTTCTCGGCGCCGGATTTGGCGCCGTCAACGTCCTCGGCGCGCACTTCCTGGCCCCCAGGAAGCCGACGCCCGAGAAGCTGGCGCCGTACGAATGCGGCATGCCGCCGGTCGGCGACGCCCGCGAACGCCATCCCGTCAAGTTCTATCTCGTGGCGATGATTTTTCTGCTCTTCGACATCGAGGTGGCGTTTCTCTATCCCTTCTCCATGGCGCTGCGTCAGCTCGGCTGGCCGGGGCTGATCCAGCTGGTGCTCTTCTTCCTGATCATGCTGGCCGGCTATGTCTACGTGTGGCGGAAGGGCGTGCTCGACTGGGGCCACCGCGGCGCCTAGCCGTCGGGTGGCGCGAAGCCGGAAGCGGGGAGCGCATTTCAATCATGTCTGATTACGATCCGGAAATTCCCGTGCTGCTGACGACGGTTGACAAGATGGTCAACTGGGCGCGGCGGTCGTCGATCTGGCCGGTGACGTTCGGCCTGGCGTGCTGCGCCATCGAGATGATGGCGATGAGCGCGTCGCGCTACGATATCGCGCGCTTCGGCGCCGAGGTCTTCCGCGGCTCGCCGCGCCAGTCGGATCTGATGATTGTCGCCGGACGGCTCTCCCGCAAGATGGCGCCGGTGCTGCGCCGCATTTACGACCAGATGCCGGAGCCGAAGTACGTCATCTCGATGGGCGCCTGCGCCTCGGTCGGCGGCGTCTTCGACAACTACGCCATCGTCCAGGGCGTCGACCAGGTGGTGCCGGTGGATGTCTTCGTGCCCGGCTGCCCGCCGCGGCCGGAGTCGCTCATCTACGGCATCGTGCAACTGCAGAAGAAGATCGACAGGACCAAGGTGTTCGTGTGAGCGACGCCGCCTCGATTCTCGAATCCCTGTCGCGCGCCGTCCCCGGCGCTGCCTTCGAGCGCGTCGATGCGGGCGACGGCATGCCGACGCTGTACGTCCCCGTCGAACATCTCGTGGCGACGGCGCTCGCGCTTCGCGACACGCCGGATCTCCGGTTCGCGTTCCTGGCGGACCTGCTGCCGGTCGACTATCTCCCGCGTCAGCCGCGGTTCGAGATCGTCTACCTGCTGGCCAGCCTCGGGGTCGCCGGCTTCGGCCGGACGCCGCAGCGGCTGCGCCTGAAGGTGCGGGTCTCGGGCGGCGCGGACGCCCCGGTGCCGTCGGTCTCCGAGGTGTGGCCAGCCGCGGGCTGGTCCGAGCGCGAGGCCTTCGATCTGTTCGGCATCCACTTCAGCGGCAACGCCGATCTGCGCCGCATCCTGATGCCGGACGACTGGGACGGCCATCCGCTCCGCAAGGACTATCCGGTCCAGATCAAGATGGCGGTCAAGACCTACGAGCCGCTGCAGGTGACGCAGGATCAGTTCGTGGCGCACATCGAGGCGACGCGGGATCGGGCCCGGAACGATTGATCGGGCCAGGCAGAGCGGCATGCCCGGGGCGGACGTGATGGCGCGCCCGGAACCAGGCGAGGATGCCGCGGTCGTCCAGGGCGTCTTCGACGCCGCGGTGGCGGCCCACCAGCGGATGGGCGACCGGGAGCGCGCCGCCGTCGTCGCGGCGGCGACGGCCATCCGCGCGGCGATCGCGGCGGGGGGCAAGCTGCTGATCTTCGGCAACGGCGGCAGCGCCGCGGATGCGCAGCATTTTGCCACCGAACTGGTGGTGCGCTTCGAGCGCGAGCGGGCCGCGTTCCCGGCGCTGGCGCTGTCGACCGACACCAGCGTGTTGACCGCGGCGGCCAACGACTTCGGGTTCGAGCGGGTGTTCGCGCGGCAGATCGAGGCGCTCGGACGCCCCGGCGACGTGGCGTTCGGGATCTCGACCAGCGGCGCTTCGGCCAACGTGCGGCGCGGCCTCGAGGCCGCCTCGGCCGGCCGCCTGGAGACGATTGCGCTGACGGGGCGGGACGGCGGCGCGGTTGGCGCGGCGGCGCGCATCCACGTCAACGTGCCCGAGCCGTCCACCGCCCGGGTGCAGGAAGTGCACATGACGGTGATTCACGCGATCTGTGCGCTCGTCGAGAGGGCGATTTGAAAAACGACAGCTCCCAGCTGCCAGCTGCCAGCTTCCTGCTGGACACTTGCGGCGACCGCGAGGTTCGTCGGCTGGAAGCCGGAAGCTGGAAGCTGGAAGCCAGGTATTGATGTCCATCTCAACTCCCGAACTGCGAAGCGAGACGATGACCGTCAACATGGGGCCGCAGCATCCCAGCACCCACGGCGTGCTGCGGATCGTGCTGGAGCTCTCGGGCGAGACCGTCGTCGGCGCCGACACCACCATCGGCTACCTCCATACCGGCATCGAGAAGACCGCCGAGCAGAAGAAGTGGCAGCAAGTGATCCCGCTGGTCGAGCGCATGGACTACCTCGGCGCCCAGTCCAACAGCCTGGCGTTCTGCCTCTCGGTCGAGAAGCTGCTCGGCGTGGAGATGCCGCAGCGGGTGCGCGACATCCGGGTGCTGATTGCCGAGCTGCAGCGCATCACCAGCCATCTCGTCTGGCTCGGCACTCACGGTCTCGAGATCGGCGCGGTCTCGGTGATGATGTACTGCTTCCGCGAACGCGAGCTGCTGCTCAACATCAACGAGATGCTCGCCGG
>JAYTEJ010000272.1:0-4675 GCA_043735365.1 Acidobacteriota bacterium | reverse complement strand
GCCGCCAGCCCCTGCGAGCCCGCGCCCCGCAGCAGGCGCAGCAGGAAGGTTTCGGCCTGATCGTCGCGGCTGTGGCCGACGGCAACCGCGTCGGCGCCCAGCCGTTCCGCCACCGCGTCGAGAAACTCGTAGCGCAGCGTGCGCGCGGCGTCCTCGACCGAGCGTCCGAGGGCGCGCGCCGCGGCACGGATGTCGGCGGCTCCCTCCTCGAAGGGCACGCCGAGGCCGGCCGCGAGCGTCCGGCAGAAGGCCGCGTCCTCGTCCGCGGCGTCGCCGCGGAGCTGGTGGTTGAAGTGCGCCAGCGCGGCAATCCGCAGGTGCCCCTCCGGCTCGAGCTCGCGGAGCACGTGCACCAGCGCCACCGAGTCGCCGCCGCCCGAGAGAGCGACGACGACGCGGCCGCCGGGCGCGAGCAGCGCGCGGTGGCGGATGGTCCGCAGCACACGAGATGCGAGTGTCATGAGCTGGAGCTCCCCAGGGCCGCGGGGCGAGAGCCGTTGGCCGCCGCGGCCCTCGACCAGCAGCGCGGTCCGGGGACCGGCGCCGACGGAGGGCGCGGCAGGCGCCGCGCGGGTCCCCCTGGCCGGGCCCCGGCCGGGGAGGAGAAGTGGTGGCGGTGCAGGGACTTGAACCCCGGACAACGCGGATATGAGCCGCGTGCTCTAACCAACTGAGCTACACCGCCAGAACCACCGATTTTAGCATGACTCACGCGGCGTCGATGAGCGCGGCGGCCAGCAGCGGGAGCAGAATCTCGTGGTGTCCGGTGAGCGCGTAGCCCTTGCCGACGCCCGCGACCGGCCGCGATACGACGTTGGTCTGGGCGCGGTACTGCCGGAGGAAGTCCAGGTTGACGGTGGTCAGTCCATCGAGCGAGGCGCCGTGATTGCGCGCCAGCGCCACCGCCTTGAGGAAGACCTCGGGCAGGACGACGGCCGACCCGCAGTTGAGATACACCCCGCGGCCGAGCCTGGCGACGCTCGCGCAGAAATAGCGGAAGTCGCGCAGGCTCCCCTCACCCAGCCTGGCGCCCGAGGCGTCGGGGTGCATGTGGATGATGTCGGTCCCGAGCGCGACGTGAACGGTCACCGGCACCTCGAGCCGCGCCGCGGCGGCGAGGACGCTGAGCGAGGCGTGCGGCGGCGCCAGGCTGTGGAGCTTCTGCGCCACCGCCTGGCCGAGGCCGAGGCCGGCCGCCACCCCCTCGTTGATGGCGCCGTTCAGCAGCCGTCCGGTTTCCTCCGCCATCCCGAACCGTCCGGGCCCCAGCGCTTCATCGACGTCCTCGGAAGTGGCGCCGGAGAGGGCGACCTCGAAGTCGTGAATGACGCCGGCGCCGTTGGTGGCGATGGCCGAGACGAAGCCGCGCTCCATCAGGTCGATGACGATCGGGGCGAGGCCGGTCTTGATGACGTGCGCGCCGAGGCCCCAGACGATGCCGCGATCGGCCGCGCGCGCCGCGCGCACCGCGGCGACGACGGCCTTGAAGTCGTGGCCGGCGAGGATCGAAGGGAGCGATCGCACGAAGTCGCCGACGCTGGCGCCAGGCGCGCACGGCCGGGCAAAATCGGCCGCGTTCGCCTTGCTCGCGCGGGACGCCAGCGGGTAGGTCCGCACGCCCGACAGATCGAATTCTTCGTAGGGGAACTTCACGGCGACCAAGGATACTCCGGAGAGGATGCGAAGAGGTTCGGGGTTCGGGGTTCGGGGTTTCGAAGACGGCCCTGAACACGGAACCCGGAACCCGGAACCTCTTCTTAGATCACCACCATAGCATCGCCGTAGCTGTAAAAGCGGTAGCGCTGCTCGACGGCTTCGCGATAGGCCGCCAGCACCGGCTCGCGCCCGGCGAACGCCGAGACCAGCATCAGCAGCGACGACCCCGGCAGGTGGAAGTTGGTGAGCAGCCCGTCGATGACGCGAAACGCATGGCCGGGATAGAGAAACGCGGTCGCCAGCGCCGCACCGGCCTGGATCTCGCCGCCTCCCCGGATCGCCGCGTCCTCGAGCGCCCGCGTCGTCGTCGTGCCGACGGCAATCACCCGCCGGCCTTCGCGCTTCGCGGCTTCAATCGCCGCGGCCGCGGCGGCGCCGATCTCGTAGGGCTCGGGATCGACGACGTGGTCCTCGACGCGCGAGACCCGGACCGGCTTGAAGGTGCCGTAGCCGACGTGGAGGGTGATCTCGGCGCGGGCGACGCCGTGGCGATCGAGGTCGGCGAGCAGCGCGGGGGTGAAGTGCAGCCCCGCGGTCGGCGCCGCGACCGAACCGCGGACGCTGGCATAGACGGTCTGGTAGCGCTCGCGATCGGCGAGCGTATCGTCGCGGTGAATATAGGGCGGCAGCGGCATGTGCCCGAGCGCGTCGATGAGCGTGTCGAGATCCTCCCCTCCTTCCGTCCACAACCTGATGGTTCGCCGTCCGTGAAAATGACGGCCGGTGACCTCCCCGAGCAGCGCGCCCGGCTGGCCGTCGAAGCGCACCCCGGCGCCGGGCTTGAGCTTCTGCCCCGGATGCATCAGGGCGGAGAAGGTGCCGGACGACACGGTGTCGGGGTGCCGGGGTGCCGGGGTGCCAGCGGGCGCGGCTTCTGATAGAAACCCTCGTCGTCGTGTCTCGGAGGGGCCGGATGCCAAGGTGCCACGGTGCCGGGATGCCACGGTGCCAGGGGACAGGATGCCGGAGGGCGGCGTGGCGTTCGGGTCGGTGTGTCGGGCGAGGAGAAAGCATTCGACCGCGCCGCCGCTCGGGACGCGGCGGCCGAGCAGGCGGGCGGCGAAGACGCGGGTGTTGTTGACGACCAGGAGATCGCCGCGGCGGAGCAGCGACGGCAGGTCGGCAATGCGCGCATGGCGGACGGCGCCGCTGGCGCGGTCGAGGACCAGCAGGCGCGAGGTGCCGCGCGGTGCGGCGTCCTGCGCGATCAGCTCATCCGGCAGAGCAAACGTGAAGTCGGAGACATCCATGCAGAGGCGAAGGGCCAAATGTACTGCGGTACAATCGCGGCGGTCGATACATTCATGAGTGAAGACGAATCCTCGCCCGTTCTCCCGTCCACGAAAACCGGCGAGGTGCTCGAGACCACCGGTCCCACCGGCGCGCTGACGACCTTCCTCCAGGAGGAGGACATCGGGGTCCGCAGCCTGACGCTGACGGTGCTGGCGGTGATCGCCACCGTGCTGATGCTGCAGTACGCGCAGTCGGTGCTGGTGCCGATCGTGCTCGGCGTGCTCATCAGTTACGCGCTGGCGCCAATCGTGGCGACGCTCGAGCGGGCCCATATCGGCCGGAGTCTGGGCGCCGCGGTGGCGGTGTTTCTGCTGGTCGGCACTTTGGGCCTTGGTGTCTACACGCTAACCGATCAGGCGATGTCGATCGTCTCGAGCGTGCCGCCGGCGGCGCAGCGCGTCCGCGACCGGCTGCGGGTCAACCAGCGGACCCAGCGCTCGGGCGGCGCGCTGCAGAAGGTGCAGGAGGCCGCGACCGAGATCGACAAGGCCGCGCAGGAGGCCGCGGCGCCGACCGCCGCCGAACAGGCGACCGCCCGGCGCGTCCAGCAGCAGACCGGGGTCCAGAAGGTTGAAGTCGTCGAGCCGGCCTTCCGCGCGAGCGATTACCTGTGGTCGGGGGGCGTCGGCCTGCTCGGCTTCTTCGCACAGTTCGTGCTGGTGCTTTTTCTCGTCTACTTCTTCCTCGTCACCGGCGATCTCTACAAGCGCAAGGTCGTCAAGATTGCCGGCCCGACGCTCTCGCAGAAGAAGATCACAGTGCAGATTCTCGACGACATCAACCTGCAGATCGCCAGCTTCATGCGTGTGCAGGTGCTCACCAGCCTGCTGGTCGCGGTCGCCACCGCCGTCGCCCTCTGGTGGTTCGGCGTCAACCAGTACATCGTCTGGGGGCTGCTCGCCGGCATCTTCAACTCGATTCCCTATCTCGGCCCGGTGATCGTCACCGGCGGGCTCGGCATCGTCACTTTCGTGCAGTTCGACAACCTGCTGACGACCGCCTATGTGTGCGGCGTGGCGTTCGCCATCACCAGCCTCGAGGGGTTCCTGCTGACGCCGGTGCTGATGGGGCGGGCGGCGCAGATGAACCCGGTCGCGATCTTCGTGGGGCTGCTGTTCTGGAGCTGGATCTGGGGGCTCTGGGGCACGGTGCTGGCGGTGCCGATGCTGATGATGCTGAAGGCGATCTGCGACCACGTCGAGGACCTGCAGCCGATCGGCGAGCTGCTCGGCGAATAGCGCGCCGCGGCTCAGGCGTGAAACTGCAGGTGTGACAACAGCCACGCCAGGAGCAGCAGCGGCGTCAGCGCGGCAAGCAGCAGCGCCGCCAGGACGCCGGCGACGAAGGCCCAGTCGCCGGGCCGGGCCTTCGAGCCCGGGGCCGCGTGGCGCTCGAGCAGTGCGAGATTGCGGACGTTGGCCTTCCAGCCGAAGTCGAACAGGTCCCCCACCACCGGCACGATCCCGATCGCGAAATCGATGGCGGCGTTCAGCAGCATGCGCAGCTGCACGACCCGGGGCAGGCGCAGCCGGACCGCGTGCAGCAGCAGCAGCCCGGTGAAGAGGGGTGCGGCGAGGTCGCCGAGGACGGGAATCAGCCCCAGGAGGGGGTCGAGCCCGAACGTCAGACTCGTCCCGGGCACGCGGAAGGCGCTGTCGAGCAGCAC
>JAYTEJ010000271.1:0-1513 GCA_043735365.1 Acidobacteriota bacterium | reverse complement strand
GCCGGCGCGGCGCGGCGGCGGCGGGAGCCCGAGACGGCACCGTCGGCTGCAGCGCTTCGCTGAGCACCCGCCCTGCCGCGGACGAGGGAACCTGGATGTGCAGCAGCGACGAGAGCGTCGGCGCCGCATCGTTGAGCGCCACTGCGCCCGCGTAGTGCCCGGCGCGGATGCCAGGCCCCATCAGGATGAGCGGGACGGCAGCGTCGTACTCGTACGGCGTGCCATGGGTGGTGCCGGTGGCGCCGCGGATCCAGTAGGGCTCGAGGACGATCTCCATGTCGCCGGAGCGTTCCGCGTTGAAGCCGTGCAGGACGCGCCGTCCGACCATGTCGCCGGACACTTTCCCCTCCATCAGCTGATCGCGGGTGTAGACGCGCGCGACGTGCGACCCGGTGGCTCCCCGAAGGGCGTCGGCGGCGACGCGCCGGACCTCGGCGGGGTCGGCCTTCTTCTCGGCCATCAACGCGTGATTCAGGTAGACCGAACTGCCACCGGTCGCCAGCAGCCACTTGCCGGGACCGAAGCGCGCCTCGAGCGTCTTCTGGAGCGCATCGAACAGCCCCGTGCCCTCGAGCCGGCCGCCCGGCAGCCGCTTCTCCTCGAGGAATTCCGGCACCGGCGCGACGCCGTGGTCCGAGGTGAACATCACCAGCGTGTGCGCGAGCCCGACGCGTCGGTCCACCTCGGCGAGCAGCCGCCCGATGGTGGCGTCGGTCTTGACCGAGATGTCGCGCACCTCGGGCGAGTCCGGCCCGTACTTGTGGCCCACCGAGTCGTTCGACGAGAAGCTGACCGTGAACAGGTCGGTGACCCCGCGCTGGCCGAGCTGCTCCTTGTCGAGCGCCTCGGTGGCGAACGCCAGCAGCAGGTCGTTGCCGAACGGGCTGCCGAAGATGGCGCTGTACAGCGCCGGCCCCGGCGCCGCCGGCATCACGTGCGGCTCGGTCGGCGGTCCCTGCGCCACGGTCCAGCTCTTGCCGGCATAGCCGTCGGCCAGCTTCCGCTGGTTCAGTGCCGTCGTCCAGGCGGGGACGGCGGGGAAATAGTACGTGCTGCTGACGAACGCTCCGGTCGTGACGTCGAACCAGTAGGCGGCGTCGGCGCCGCGCCCCGCCGGCAGGATGGCGGCGCGGTCCTTGAGGGAGACCCCAATCACTTTCGGTCCCGCCCCCGGCTGCGCCGCCGGATGCGCCAGCTTCAGCTCGTCGCCGACGGTCGTGACCAGGAGCCGGTGCGGCGACGCCGCGCTGCCGGCGGCCCCGCCGCCGAGGACCTGCACGGCGCGGTCCGACACGCTGGTCACGGTGGCGCCGGAGGCGCGGTCGAACCAGTCGTTGCCGATGATGCCGCTGTCCGCCGGAAAGGCGCCGCTCAGCATCGTCGAATGCCCGACCGCGGTGACGGTCGGATAGTGCTCGAGCCTGGCGCTGGTGAAGACCGCGCCGTCGCTCAGGAGGCGCCGGAGTCCCTCGTGATACTCCGGGGCGAATCTCGTCAGATAGTCGGCGCGGAA
>JAYTEJ010000270.1:0-3393 GCA_043735365.1 Acidobacteriota bacterium | reverse complement strand
GCGGCGCTCAGCGGCTCGACAGGGCGGGCCTCGGCCGCGGGATAGGGCGGTGCCGGGGGCGCCGGCGGGGGCGGATAGGTGGTGTCGTAGTGGTCGCTCATAGCCTTAAATACTCACGCAGCCGCTTGGTCTGCGAGCGGCTGACCGGGATCTCGGTGCCTTTCGCATCGCGCATCTTGAGGATGAAATTGCGGCTGAACCAGGGCACGATCTCCTTGATTTTCTTGATGTTCACCAGGTGCGAGCGGTGCACCCGCCAGAACACCGCCGGGTCGAGCCGCGCCTGCAGTTCATCCAGTGTCCGATAGTTGGACGTTCCAGACAAGCTGTTCGTTGCGACGGTGATGACGTCGTCGTCTACCGAGGCGTGCACGATCTCTTCGGCCTGGACCAGCAGGAATCGTTCCGCCACCCGCAGGGCGAGGTGCTCGCGCCGGGCCTGGCGCTCGGCGACGAGCTGCAACAGGCGGTCCAGCTCGTCCGCGCTCTGGGTGGCGCCGGCAGGCCGATCGGCCTGGATCCGCCGGCGGGCGCGCTCCACCGCGGTCGCCAGCCGGGTTGCCTCGACCGGCTTGAGCAGGTAATCGACCGCGTTGACCTCGAACGCCTCGATCGCGTGCTGATCGTAGGCGGTGACGAAGACCAGCTGGGTTTCGACGCCCGCCCGGAGGATACGGCGCGCCACCTCGAAGCCGGTGATCCCCGGCATCTGGACATCGAGAAACACCAGGTCCGGGGCCTGCGCCTCGATCACCTGCAGCGCCTCGAGCCCGTTGCCGGCCTGACCGGCGATCTCCAGACCCGCGATGCCGCCGAGCAGGAAACACAGCTCTTCCCGCGCCAGCTGTTCGTCGTCGACCACGAGCGCGCGAATGATATTCGGGGCCTCCATCTCAGGCCGTGGCCCTGGCCGGCACCACCAGCTCGGGAATGACGATGCGGGCGCAGGTGCCTTCGCCCGGCACGCTGTCGAGCTGCAGCTGATAGTTGGCGCCGTAGATGACCCGCAGCCGCTCGTTGACGTTCTGCAGCCCGATGCCGCCGCTGCGGGCCCGGTCGCGCGGATCGCCGGCGATGCCGACGCCGTTGTCGAGGACGTCGATGATCGCGTGCCCGCCCTGGCGGCTGCTGCGGATGGTGATGCGCCCCTCGCCGATCTTCGGCGCCAGCCCGTGCTTGATGCAGTTCTCCACCAGCGGCTGGAGGATCAGGCTCGGGACGACGACGTCCAGGGTGTCGGGCTCGATCGCCTTCTCGATGCGCAGCTGCGGCCCGAAGCGGATGCACTCGATGTCGAGGTACTCGTCGATGGCCTCGAGCTCCTCCCGCAGCGTGACGAAGTGATCCTGGCTGCGCAGCAGCCGGCGCAGCAGCCCGGAGAGCTTGACGATCAGCATCCGCGCGGTTTCCGGCTTGGAGCGGATCAGCGACGAGATCGAGGTCAGCGTGTTGAAGAGGAAGTGCGGGTTGATCTGGCTGGCGAGCGCCTCGACCCGCGCCGTCATCAGCAGCTTCTCCTGCTCCTGCAGCCGGTGCTCGATGCGGGCGCTGTTCCAGATCTTGATCGGGATGGCGACGCAGAGCACGGTGGCGAGGATCACGAGTACGCCCAGCCAGGGGTTCGGCGGCGCGAGGTAGAACAGGCGGTTCTCGGTAAAGCGGTGGCCGAGGGCCTGGCGGATGATTTCGAGGCCGATCGGCGCCGCCACCAGGATGACCACCCAGTCGATCTGGAAGCGCCGGACGAGCCGCCATACCGTGCGGTGGAGGTCCGTGAAGAACAGCGGCGAGAAGTGCCAGATGGCCTCTTTCGGGCAGAGCTCCCGGAGGCCGCCGCCGGCGAAGCCGCAGCCGACGGCGAAGGGCAGCGCGATCCACTCGCCGGCGACGAGCGGCGGAATGCCGAGCATGGTGCCGACGATGGCGCCGGCGTAGGGGCCGGCGAGCAGCCCGGCGAGAAACGCTCCCGCGAGGGTGAGGTCGGCGGCGTCGTAGTTGATGAGGAGCCGCGCCACCACCCCGGCGGTCAGCGGCAGGCCGAGGCTGGCGGCAAAGATCAGGCGCTCGGGCCAGTCGCGCTTTTCGGTCAGCAGGATCCGGCGGAACCACGGGAAGCGCACGAGCATGGTCGAGAGGACCGCGACAATCGCGACCTTGACGACGAGGGTCGTGAGCAGGAACTGCTCGACAGTGAGCGCCTTGGTCGCCTGCGGCATGGAGACCCCCTGATTATAGCCCCTCCCTCTTTTCCTTTTCCCCTTTGGCTTGATATGATTACGTGATGATCCGTCCGTTCCTGATCGGCTTCGCCACCACCTTCAAGCACATCTTCCGGAAACCCATCACGGTCAACTATCCGGACCAGAAGGTGCCGGTCTTCCCGAAATATCGCGGCAAACAGGTGCTGATGCGCGACGAGAACGGACTGGAGAAATGCGTCGCCTGCGGGCTGTGTGCTGTAGCCTGTCCGGCCGACGCCATCTACCTGGAGCCGGCGGAGAACGACGGCTCCGTCCAGGCCGGGCCGCGCTACGCCAAGGTCTATCAGATCCACAAGACCCGCTGCATCTTCTGCGGCTTCTGCGAGGAAGCCTGCCCCGTCTCCGCCATCTTCATGGGCAAGGACTACGAGCTGGCGGTCTACAGCAACAAGGACTTCATCTGGGACAAGAAGGACCTGCTGGTCCCGGCGGCGACCACCCGGTAAGCGGCCTCTTCGGCGCGCTCGGCGACATCCACGGCGACGTCGGCAGCACCCGGACGATCATGCGCCGCCACCCCGACGTTCCCTTCTGGCTGTGCGTGGGCGACGTCGCGGACGCCGGCGGCGGGTACGAACCGTTCGACGCCCCGCTCTACTTCATCAAGGGCAACAACGAGAACTTCGATCGCCTCACCGCCGGAGACCTTCCGGCGCACCTCCACTACCTTTCCAACGGCACCGCGGCGGATGTCGGCGGGCTGCGGGTGGCCGGGCTCGGCGGGACGTTCGCGCCGACGATGTACGAGCTGCCGGCCGAGGCGCTGCCGCATCCGCGGAAGGGGACCGCGAAGGCGACGGAACTGGCCGACCGGCGGCGCCATTTCGTCCGCGCCGAGGTCGAGGCCTGCACGCGGCTGGCGGCGGTAGACGTGCTGCTGACGCACGAGGCGCCGCGTCCGTTCCTGGTGGGCGGCGCGGCACCGGGCCGCCGCCCCAACGACGCCGGCAAGACCCCCATCAACGACATCCTCGCCGCCCTGCGACCGCGGCTGCACCTGTTCGGGCATCACCATCGCCTTGCCGCCGGGGAGGTGCGGGGTGTGCCGTCGATCTGTCTCGATCTGGTGTCGCGCTCCTATCTGCTCGTCGACCGCCGCACCTTGCAGTACGATGTAGTGTTGTGTCCATAG
>JAYTEJ010000269.1:0-2651 GCA_043735365.1 Acidobacteriota bacterium | reverse complement strand
CGGCGATGTTGGTCTCGACCACTCCAGTTAGATCCGAGGCCTGAACTGAGAGGGACGGGTTGGCGTCCGGCCTGCGGCGGGGCACCAGGGCTGATGCGGACGCTGGTGGCGGGCTTCGGCAACGTGCTGAGAGGGGATGACGGCTTTGGGGTGGCCGTCGTCCGGCAGCTGGAGCTGTCGGGGAGTGCGCCCGCCGGCACGGTGCTGCTCGAAGTGGGCACCGGCGGCGTCGCCCTCGCCCAGGCGCTGCTGACACCGTACGAGCGGCTGATCGTCGTCGACGCGATGGTTCGCGACGGCGCGCCGGGACGGCTCTACGTCCTTCGCGTGGAGACGGTGGAGGCGCTGCGCTCGGTGGACATGCACATGGCCGTCCCCTCGCGGGCGCTCGGCCTCGCGCAGGCCCTGGGCGTGCTCCCGGCGGAGGTGTTCCTGGTGGGCTGCGAACCAGGCGAGGTCGAGGAACTGACCATGGATCTCTCACCCGCTGTCGGCCAGACGGTCGTGGCGGCCGTCCGCGCGATTGAGGCGTTGCTGGCCGTTGAGACTCCGCCCATGGTGTCCGGAGGGCCTGTTCGTGCCTGAGCGCCCGGCGCCTGATCCCTCGGCCCTCAGTGCGCAGGACGAGATCCTGCAGGTGATGTTCTGGCTTCGCGGCGAAGGCCTGGCCCCCGATGTCGCGGCGACGGATGTGGCGCGATTCACGGGAGGGCCAGACGAGGCGATCGCCGCCGTGCTGGACCGGCTCGTCGAGGTGGGGCTGGTCCGGCGCCTGCGCGGCGACGCGTCCGAGCGATTTGCGCTGACCGACGAGGGCGTTCGCGAAGGAGGCCGGCGGTTTGCCGACGAGTTCGCGGACTTGACGAAGCCGGGCCATGGCGAGTGCGGCGATCCCGACTGCGACTGTCAACGCACCGGGTCTCCCGAAGACTGCCGCCACCGGGTGGCGGGACTGGAGTGACGTGAGAATCGCGATTGCCGGTAAAGGCGGAACGGGGAAGACGACCATCGCGGGGACGCTGGCGCGCCTGCTGGCGCGGCGCGGGCGGCAGGTGTGGGCGATTGACGCCGACTCCAACCCCAATCTCGCGGTCACGCTCGGTGTGCCGCGCGAAGCGCACGCCGGCCTGACGCCGGTGCCGCGGAGCATCCTCCGCGACGACCCGGCGGACGAGACCAGCAAGCGCAAGATGCTCGACGGGACGGCCGCCGACGTGGTGGGGCGCTACGGCTACCGTGGTCCGGACGACGTGCGGCTGCTGCTGATGGGGCGCGTCGATCACGCCGGCGCCGGTTGAATGTGCGGCGCTCATGCCGCGGTGCGGCATCTGATCGGCGGCATTCTCGAAGACGATGCGCACGTGACCGTCGTCGACATGGAGGCCGGGCTCGAGCATCTCAGCCGCGCGACGGGACGCCACGTCGACACCCTGCTCGTCACCCTGGAGCCGTACTACAAGGCGCTCGAGACCTCGCGGCGCTGCGTGCTCCTGGGCCGCGAGCTGGGCATTCCGCGTGTCGTCGGCATCGGCAACAAGATCCGGGACGCCGCCGACGCGGCGGCGGTCCAGCAGTTCGCCGCGTCGCACGGCATTCAACTGGTCGCCGAGATTCCGTTCGACGAGGCAGTGCGCAAGAGCGATCTGGCCGGTGTCCCGTTCATCGACGTGGCTGGCAGCCCCGCGGTGAGCGCGATCGACGGTCTGGCGGGCTGGCTGCTGGCGCCGCCGACCGGCTGAACGGCCTCAGCGGTGCGTGACCGGCTTCTCGATCGTCGAACGCAGCGCCGCGCGCCTGTTCAACCGGGCCGATCGAGCCTGGTCAGCAGCGCGGGAATCAGATAGGCCGCCGTCAGGCCGATTCGCACAGGCCACCGCAGAGATTCAGAACAGGACGCGGCTGACCCTGTCGGCTGGCGCGGACGAATCTTCGTCCGGGATCAAACAGGCCCTCCGCACGCTGACAGATCGGTGCGACGGCTGCGGGCCATCCGGACCGGGGGACGTGAAGCGGATGGGCGCTCAACCCTGCGCGAACGCACGCTGGGGCGCGGCAGCGGCGACGAGGAACACGGCCACCGCCACCGCACTTCTCAATCCGGACATCGGACTCCTCCTTGTTGCCGGCGCACGGCGTCACCGTAGCATGGTCGCCCGAAGGGGACTCGCCTTTTTGCGCGTTCTTGACGAACAACTACCGCGGGGACTCGGGGGCCGGTCGCGTGACGGCCTCCGCTCCGCCGGTGTCCGTCACGCGCCACCGCCCCGAAGCCGCTGCGAATGCCTGCCGCCCGCGTGTCCGCAGCTGGTCCTGATTCAGCATCTACGGGCCGCTTCAAATGGGTTCACCGATACGGCTGCTTCTACCTCACAAAGGCGCGGTCCTTCCGCCTGCGAGGGTTCTTCCGCCTAATACGCAGGAGGTAATCTGATCAATTCCGCACGACGAAGCGGTAGCAATCACTCTGCAGCGCCACGTGGACCGGGCTCGTGCCGTTCTCGATCACGCGGAAGTGAATGTCGAACGTCGTGCCGGGAGCGACGGCCGACAAATCGCGCCACAGCCCGGCGCGGGCGGTGCCATTATCGTCCGTGACGAGTGGATGCGGTGTCGACCCTTCCCCGAGCGTCAGCCAGTTCGTCCCGGTGCAC
>JAYTEJ010000268.1:0-12629 GCA_043735365.1 Acidobacteriota bacterium | reverse complement strand
TCGCGGAAGCGCTCCACCAGCGGCTGCATCTCGGAGAGCGCCTTGGAATGCGTCCGGAACCGGGTCGTATCCGCCTGCACGGCGGGGTCCGACATCTCGGCCATCAGCCGTTCGTATTGCGCCTCGACGGCGTTGAGCTTATCGAACATGTGTCCTTGGGTGGCCTGGCCACCCGGCTATGAACAGCCCCCGGAGACGGGGGGCAGGAACGCGACCTCGTCTTCGTCCTTCAGCGCCGCGCCCAGGCGCGCGTACTCCTCGTTGACGGCGCACGAGACCGCCGTCCGGTAGCCGGCCATCGCCGGAAACTCGGCTGCGAGCGCGGCCCAGGCGGTGGCTGCCGTGGCCCCTTCTGGCAGCTCGCGGCAGAGCTCCGAGGCGCCGGCAATCTCGCGCAGCCTGGCGAACAACCGGATGGTTACGACCACGCGCGCTCGAACGCCGACTCGCGCGCCGCGTCGTCTTGCGGATCGGCCGTCGCTCCCTCGATCCAGGTCTCGCCCCCTTCGAAGTGCTCGTGCTTCCAGATGGGCGCGATCTGCTTGATCCGCTCGATCGCGAACCGCGATGCCGCGAACGCCTCGGCGCGATGCGGCGAGGCCGCGGCGATGACCACGCTCGGCTCGCCGAGGTCGACGCGGCCGGTCCGGTGGTGAATCGCCAGCCGCACCGCCGGCCAGCGTCCGGCCGCTTCGGCGGCAATCGTCACGAAGGCCTTGCGGGCGAGCGGCTCGTAGGCCTCGTAGTCGAGCCAGAGCACGCGGCGGCCGGCGTTGTGGCTGCGCACCAGTCCCACGAAGGTCACCACCGCGCCATCCCCGGCGTCGGCCACGAGCACCGTTGCGGTGGACGGATCGAGCGGCGCGGCGGTGACCAGAAACCGGGGTTCACCAGCGGCTGTCATGGCAGTTCCGACATTGGAGCTCGACCTTCAGTATACCGCGCGCCAGAAGTGGTTCAGCGGGCCATGCCCACGGCCGAGCCCGGGCGCATGGCGGATGGCGCCGTCGAGATAGTCGCGGGCCCGCTCGATCGCCGTACGTTCGTCGAGGCCGAGCGCCAGGCCGGCGGCGATGGCGGACGACAGCGTGCAGCCGGTGCCGTGGGTGTGGGCGGTGGCCACCCGGGGGCGCCGGATCTCGAACCTGCCGGCGGCCCCGCAGGCCACGTCCACGGAATCGGGCCCGTCGAGGTGCCCGCCCTTGACGAGTACGACGCGGGGCCCCATCGCCAGGATCCGTTCGGCGGCCTCGATCATGTCGTCAAGAGAACCGATGCGCATGCCGCTCAGGACTTCGGCTTCGGGAACGTTGGGGGTCAGCACGTGCGCCCGCGGCAGCAGCTCCGCGCGCATCGCAGCGACGGCCTCGTCCGTGAGTAGCCGATCGCCACCCTTGGCGATCATCACCGGGTCGAGCACCACCTGCGGCAGCTCGAGCGCCTCGATGGCGGCGCCGACCGCCTCGACGATGGCGGCGGTGGCGAGCATGCCGATTTTGACCGCGTCGACGCCGAGGTCGCCGGCGACCGCTTCGATTTGCGCGGTGACGAGATCCGCCGGCATCGCCTGCCAGGCCACTACCCCGAGGGTGTTCTGCGCGGTCACGGCGGTGATGGCCGAGGTGCCGAACACGCCGTGGGCGGCGAAGGTCTTGAGGTCGGCCTGGATGCCGGCGCCGCCGCCGGAATCGCTGCCCGCAATCGTCAGCACGGTCCGCATCGCCACAGTGTAGCTGGAGCGCCAGGGTGGCGGGGGCGGGGATGGGCCCGGCAGCCGGAAGATAGTACAATCCGCGGCATGCAGGTGCGATTCGACCTTTCCGGCAATCAGGGGACGCTGTTGCAGACGGTTGCAGGGGAGCGGGATCTCCGGGCTGCCACCCGGGCGGCCTCAGTGCTGCTGCTGGCGGTGATGACCGCCGCGGCGGCGCAGGTGAGCGTGCCGCTGCCCTTCACGCCGGTGCCGTTCACCCTCCAGCCGATGGTGGTGCTGCTGGGCGGCGCGGTGCTCGGAAGTCGCCTCGGCCTGGCGGCGCAGGTGGTTTACCTGCTGGCCGGCATCGCCGGGCTGCCGGTGTTTGCCGCTTCGCCGGTGCTGCCGCAGGGCCTGCTGCGGCTGCTGGGTCCGACCGGCGGCTATCTCATGAGCTATCCGCTGGCCGCCTTCGTCACCGGGCTGCTCGCCGAGCGCGGCTTCGACCGCCGTTACGTCACGTCGGTGCTGGCGATGGCGGCGGGCCTGCTGCTGGTCTTCGGCTGCGGCGTGCTGTGGCTGGCGTTCTCCGGCCGTCCGGCGATCGGAATGGTGGCGGCGCTCGAGGCCGGCTTCTTTCCGTTCATCCCTGCCGACGTCTTCAAGATTCTGGTCGCGGCCGCGGTGATGCCGGCGCTCTGGCGCCTGACGCGCGCGCGCTGAGCCGCGCCGCGCCGGCCGGACCCCTCCCGCGTCAGCGGCGCGTCCGGGCCGGCGCCTTCGCAGTCTGGTTCTCGAACACCAGCATGTAGTGGTATTTGAGGAACGTCTGCCGGGACTGCAGCGTCAGACCCGCGGCCCTGGCGTCGGCGATCACCCGCTCCGGATCGACGCGGTCTTCGATCGCCGGCCCCGGTCCCCCGCCATCCTTGGTGAAGTTCACGATCCCGATCCGCCCGCGCGGCGCGAGCGAGCGGGCCACGTTCCGCAGCAGCGCGACCGGCTGCTCCATCTCGTGGTACGAGTCCACGATCAGCACCGCGTCCACCTTGACCGGGAGGCGGGGGTCGTTGGTCGAACCGAGGACGGTGCGCACGTTGCGCAGGCCGAGGCGCTCGACGCGCCGGTTGATCGAGTCGATCATCTGACGCTGGATGTCCTCGGCATAGACCATCCCGTTCGGCCCGACGCGGTTGGCCAGCCGGATGGTGAACCAGCCGCTGCCGGCGCCGAGATCAGCGACGATCACTCCCTCCCCGACGCCGAGGGCGTCCATGATCCGGTCAGGGCTTTGCCACTCGGCGCGATCCGGCCCCTCCAGCTCGCCGAGGTCCTCCGGGCGGAACAGCCGGGTGTGCTGCGCGGCCGCCGCGGCGGCCACGGCCGCCAGCGCCGCCGCCATCATCCCCAGTCGCACGAGTCGACGAAGCGTGTGTGCCATTGCCGTCCTGTCTTTTCCTCGTCTTGCCGCCGCGGGCCGTGGCGGCGCCAGGCACCCCGGGGGTGGTCATGGCCTTCGCCGAAAGCACGGCATTCAGCTGCCGTTCCGGGAGCAGTCGCCGCTCGAGAACGATTTCGCGAATCGATCGCCCTGTCTGTACCGACGTTTTGGCGACGTCGGCGGTTGCCGCGTAGCCGATATACGGGCTGAGCGCCGTGGCCAGCGCCGTGCTCCGGTCGAGGAGCTCGCGGCACCGCGCCTCGTCCGGCTCGAGCCCGTCGATGCACCTGGTCTGGAAGATGCGCGTCGCCTCGGTGAGGATGCGGGCGGCGTGGAGCGCGTTCCAGGCGATGACCGGCATCATCACGTTGAGCTCGAGCTGTCCGTGATCGGCCGCCGCGAGCACGGCGGCGTCGCAGCCGATCACCTGGAAGCAGACCTGATTGACCATCTCCGGCACCGACGGGTTGACCTTGCCGGGCATGATCGACGATCCCGGCTGCACCGGCGGCAGCCGGATCTCGCCAAGCCCGGCGCGCGGCCCCATGCTCAGCATTCGCAGATCGGAGGCGACCTTGCCGATCTCGACCGCCAGGCGCCGCATCGCTCCCGAGCAGGCCAGGATGTCGCCCATGCTCTGTGTGACCCGGAAGCGATTGGCTGCCGGCCGGAGCGGCAGCCTGGTCGCGGTCGCCAGCCGTCGCACCGCGTCGCGCGTGTAGTCGTCGCCGGCGTTGAGGCCGGTGCCCACCGCGGTGGCCCCGAGGTTGAGCTCGTACAGCTGCCGGGACGCGCGCGCCAGCTCCCGGGCTGCGTGCCTGACGTTGGCGGCAAATCCGCCGAACTCCTGGCCGAGGGTGATCGGCACCGCATCCTGCAGGTGGGTGCGTCCGGTCTTGAGGATGGTCGAGAACGCCCGAGCCTTGACGTCGAGGGCATCGGCCAGCGCCGCGGCCGCCGGCTGCAGCCGCCCGAGCACGTCCAGCAGCGCCAGCCGCGTTGCCGTCGGGTAGACGTCGTTGGTGGACTGCCCCATGTTGACGTGATCGTTGGGATGCACGCGCGTGTAATCGCCGCGTGTTCCCCCGAGCAGCACCGCGGCGCGGTTGGCGAGCACCTCGTTGGCATTCATGTTGTGCGAGGTGCCCGCCCCGGCCTGGTAGACGTCGACGACGAACTGGTCGCGGAGGGCGCCGTCGAGGATCTCGTCCGCGGCGCGGCTGATGGCCCGCGCGATCCCCGCCGGCAGCCGGCCGAGGGAGTGGTTGGCCGCCGCCGCCGCCTTCTTGATCCGGACGGTGGCGGTGACGAGCTCGGGCGGCGCGGTCAGGCCGCTGACGGGGAAGTTGTCGAGCGCCCGCTGCGTCTGCGCGCCATACCAGGCCTGCGCGGGGACGCGCACCTCGCCCAGCGGGTCGCGCTCGGTGCGGAACTTCATCGCTGCGGGGCGATTATACTGCTCCATATGCTCCCTGCTTTTCCCGACAGCATGGTCCAGCTGATTATCAGGACGTCCACGGATCTGCCGCCGGACGTGCGCGCGGCGATGGGCCTAGCGGTCCGCCAGGAAGCGCCCGCCACCCGCGCCGGGCAGGCCCTGACGATCATCGCGCAGAACATCGACCAGGCGGCGTCCTGCGACGGCCCCATCTGCCAGGACACCGGCATGCCCACCTTTGAAGTGAGGGTGCCGGTCAGCGTCAACCAGATTCACCTGCGGCAGCAGATTCGCGAGGCCGTGGCGGAAGCCACCCGCCTCGGGAAGCTGCGTCCGAACTCGGTGGACTCCATCACCGGAGAAAACTCCGGCAACAACCTCGGTCCGGGCACGCCGATCATCCATTTCGACCAGTGGGACGAGCCGGACATCGAAGTAAAGCTGATTCTCAAGGGGGGCGGCTGCGAAAATACCAACGCGCAGTATGCCCTGCCGGCAGAGCTCGATCATCTTGGCCGCGCCGACCGCTCCCTCGAAGGGGTGCGGAAATGCATTCTTCACGCCGTCTGGAAGGCGCAGGGCAAGGGCTGTAGTCCCGGGGCGGTCGGCGTCTGCGTGGGGGGCGATCGCACCTCCGGCTACCTGCACGCCAAGGAGCAGTTGTTCCGGACGCTCGACGACACCAATCGTGACCCCCGGCTCGCCGCCATCGAATCGGCGGTGATGGAGGCGGCCAACCAGCTGAGCGTCGGCCCGATGGGCTTCAGCGGTCAGACCTCGCTCATCGGCTGCAAGATCGGGGCGCTCAACCGGCTCCCCGCCAGCTTCTTCGTCTCGGTGGCCTACGACTGCTGGGCGTTCCGGCGTCTCGGCGTACGTCTCGACGCCGCCACCGGCGCGATCAGCGAATGGCTCTACCGCGAGGGCACCACCCCGTCGGTGCCGATGCTCGATCCTGCGGTCGTCGCCGCCGGCTTCCCGAAGACCGGCCGCGAAATCCCGCTGCAGGCGCCCATCTCCGAGGCCGCGGTACGCGCGCTCAAGGTCGGCGACGTCGTGCTGATCTCGGGCCGCATGTTCACCGGCCGCGATGCGGTGCACGCCCATCTGATGAAGCACGAGCCGCCGGTGGATCTCGCGGGCGGCGTGCTCTATCACTGCGGACCGGTGGTCGCCAGGGACGGCGACGGCTGGCGCGTGACCGCCGCCGGCCCGACCACCAGCATCCGCGAGGAGCCGTACCAGGCGGAGATCCTCGAACGCTACGGCGTCCGGGTGGTGATCGGCAAGGGGGGCATGGGGCCGAAGACACTCGCCGGCCTGCAGGCCTCGGGGGCGGTCTATCTCAACGCCGTCGGCGGCGCGGCGCAGTTCTACGCGCGCTGCATCGAGGCGGTGGCCGGGGTGTCGCTGATGGAGTTCGGCACGCCTGAAGCGATGTGGCACCTCGAGGTGCGCGACTTTCCGGCGATTGTGACGATGGACGCCCATGGCAACAGCCTGCACAAGGACGTCGAGCAGGCGTCGGGCGAAATTCTCGAAACCCTGCGCTGATCGTCGCCGCGGCCGCCCCCCGGCTAGCGCAGCGCGTCGGCGAACAGCTGTGCGATGGTCTGCGCGGCGCGCCCTGCCTCCTTGACGTGGATCCGCACGGTGCGCCGGCCGTGGGCGTCGAGCGTCTCGACATCTCCCAGCGCCTGCGCCCGCTTCAGCACCGAGAACGAATACCCCGCCTCCGGAATCGCGGTCGAGCTGCCGTCGTCCGCCGTGATCACGAACGCCAGCGCCTTGTTCGGCCCCCCTTTGTGGTACTGGCCGGTGGAGTGGAGATAGCGCGGCCCGACGCCGAAGGTGCTGGCGGCGTGGGTGCGGGCGCGAATCGCCTCGCGCACCTCGCCGACGGCCGATGCGACGTCGCCGTCCGCCGGCAGGTACGAGAGGAATGCCACATAGTCGCCGGGGGTGAGCGAGTCGACGGCCGAGCGGACGACGGCCGAGGGGGTGGCCGCGGCGAAGCGGCTGCTGAACACCGCCACCCGATCGTCTTCCGCGGCCGGGGCCGCGTCGGGGAGGCTGCCGGCCGACGCGAACGACGCCAGCAGTGCCCTGGTCTTGTCCTTGGCCTCGGACACGTTGGGTTCGTCGAAGGGATTGATCCCGAGCGCCGCGCCGGCGACCGCGGTGGCAAATTCCCAGCGGAAGAACTCGGCGCCGAGGCTGTCGATGCGGGTGGTCAGGCGGAGCACCGGGTGCCCGGCGGCTTCGAGCGCGTCGAGGCGCGCGGCGTCGGGGGCGTCCACCTCGGTGGCAATGGCCACGAAGGCGCGGTCGGCGCCGTATTCATCGGGGCGCCCGAGCGGCTCGTCCACCACCGGCAGCGCCCCGGTCTGATGTTTCCCGGTGCTCTCCGCCACCAGCTGCTCGATCCAGAGCCCGAGCGAAGCCAGCCGAGGCGACAGCGCGAGCGTCAGCTTGTCGCGTCCCTCGCTGACGGCGGCGCCGATGAAGGCGCCCAGCTCGAGGCCGGCGTTGACGTGATTGTCCTGGCGGCAGCCCTCGGCCATGGCGGCGGCGCCGGCGATCAAATCGCGGACCGGGGCCCCGATGAGCGCGGCCGGGACCAGGCCGAAGAGCGAGAGCGCCGAAAACCGCCCGCCGATATCCGGCGGGTTGACGAACACGTCGCGGTATTGCTTCGAGGTCGCGAGCTGGAAGAGCCCCGTGCCGGGATCGGTGACGGCGACGAAGTGCCGGCCGGTGGCCTCGCCGAGGGCCGGCGACATCCGGCTCCAGAAGAAACGTTCCATCGACGCGACCTCGACCGTGCCGCCGCTCTTGCTCGAGACCAGGAACAACGCCGCGCGCGGCTCGAGCCGGGCGGCAACCTGCACCAGGGTGCGTTCGTCCGTGGTATCGAGCACGACCAGCTCGGGGTAGCCGCTGGCGACCCCCAGCACCTGGCGGAACACTTCGGCGCAGAGACTGCTGCCGCCCATACCCAGCAGGTAGACGGAGGCAATGCCTTCCGATTTGGCCGCCTCGGCCAGCGCGACGACTCGGTCGAGCTCGGGCGCCATGGTCGCCGGCACGTCGAGCCAGCCGAGCCGCGTATCAATCGATTTGGCGTCCGCGGAGCCCGGCGACGCGCCCCAGACCCCGATGTCCCGGCTCCAGATTCGCGAGGCAATTCGATCCCCGACCAGGGTGTCGGCGAGGCGGGCGGCAGGTGGATAGTGGATTTTCATGGTTCCGGTGCCCACAGTATCGTTCGCCCGGTCCCCGGAGACAAGCGCCCGGAGCCAGGCGTCTAAACCCCTGCAGAGGCTCAGTTTGTCCTGACGTCCCCTCCGGGCGTCGGTTCGGTTGTATGCCCTCAGCCGGACCCGGTATAATGGAATCGTTACAGGCTCTCGGGAGAATCAGACCAATGCTCATCAATGTCACACCGTCGGCGGCCACCAAGATTTCGGAACTGCTGACTGAAGAGAACAAGACCGACGCCGGGCTGCGCGTCTTCGTGCAGGGCGGCGGCTGCTCCGGTTTCCAGTACGGGCTCATGATTGACGAAGGCGAAGGGGACGCGTCGACCGACGCCGTCATCGAAGCCAATGGCGTCAAGCTGCTCGTCGATCCGATCAGCGCCCGCTACCTGAAGGGCGCGGAAGTCGATTTCGTCGACAACGTCACCGGCGGCGGGTTCACGATCAAGAACCCCAACGCCAAGTCGACCTGCGGCTGCGGATCCTCCTTCAGCGTCTAGAACGGTGTGATGCGGTCAGGGGATTCAGGGTTCGCCGCTCCGGCCTTGAACCCCGATCCTGCTGACCGCACTCTTCGTTCGACCGCCTCCCGACGCTCCAGCAAACGTGATTTGATCGTCAATGTCTTCCTCCGCCAGGAAGGGCACCTGACGGCCGACGATCTCTTCGACCTGCTCCGCCGCGACGCGCAGGGCTTTGCCCTGCCCGCCGATGCGTCGCCGCCGCCGGCGTCCTCCATCAGCCGGGCCACGGTCTACCGCACGCTGCAGTGGATGGTGGATGCGGGCATCGCGCGCAAGGTCGATCTCGGTGAGGGCCGCGTCCGCTTCGAGCACTCCTACCGCCATCCGCGGCACTTCCATCTCATCTGCAAGACCTGCAACCGCTCGTTCGAGTTTCTCAGCTCCGATATCGAGGCGCTGCTCGAGGAGGTGGCCGCCGCCCGCAACTTCGCGGCGCGCCAGAGCGTCCTGCAGATCCACGGCACCTGCGAGGCGTGCCGCACCGGCCGCGCCGTGCCGGCGGGCAGCCCGGACGGGGAGACGGTATTCGCCCGCGACGCGCTGCGCATCGCCATCGCCACCCAGCGCAGTGGCCTCGAGTTCTACGGCCGCGCCGCGCGCGCGGCCAGCGCCTCGCGGGTCCGCCGCCTGTTCGAGCAGCTCGGCGACGAGGAACGGGTGCAGCAGGCGACGCTCGAGGCCCGCTACCGGGAGCTGCTGCAGCAGGATCCGCAGCTCGAATCGCGGCCGACGTTTCTCTTCTTCAAAGGGGCCGCGAACGGGCTGTTCGCCGCCGGCGCCGAACGCCTCGCCGATGGCGTCGCCGATCGCGACGGCCTGATGATGGCGATCCGCTGCGAGCGCGTCTCGCACCGGTTCTTCCGGCGCTACGGCGAGCAGTTCGACGACTCCGAAGGCAAGCGCATCTTCCTCTCGTTCGCCGAGGTCGAGCGCGCCCATCTCGCCCTGCTGATTCGCGAATACCGGGCGGTCGCGGAGCGGCAGCGCCGCCGGCGGCGGCCGGTGCGCGGCAAGCGCAAGCCGCGGCGGCAGGCGGCGGCCCTCTCTTGATCGACCTGCACCTCCATACCACCGCGTCGGACGGCAGCCTCACCCCCGCGGCGCTCGTCGCCCGGGCCGCGGCGGCCGGGCTCACCACGCTGAGCATCACCGATCACGACACCCTCGACGGACTGGCGGAGGGGACGGCGGCCGCGCGCGCCGCCGGGCTCCGGCTGATCACCGGCGTCGAGATCACCGCGATTGCGGGGGGGCGCGACGTTCACCTGCTCGGCTATTTCGTGGATCCGGGCGATGCGGCGCTTGCCGCGCTCCTCGAGCGCCAGCGCGCCGATCGGCTCCGGCGCCTGCGCGCCATCGCCGACCGGCTGGCCGCCCTGGGGGCGGCGATCGACATCGACGCGCTGGTGGCGTCCGCAGCCGACGCCCCCGGGCGCAGTGTCGGACGCCCAAAGCTGGCCGACGCCCTCGTCGAGGCGGGCCATGCCCGCAATCGCACCGACGCCTTCGACCGGCTGCTCGGCAACGGCTGCCCGGCCTACGTCCCGAGGATCGGCCCCGCCCCCGAAGAGGTCATCGCCCTGGTCGCCGCCGCCGGCGGCGTCGTCTCGATGGCGCACCCGGGAGTCACCGCGCGTGACGAGTCGATTCCCGGGCTGGCGGCCGCGGGTCTGGCGGCGCTCGAAGCGCGGCACAGCGACCACGACGCCGACACCGAGGCGCGTTACCGCCGGCTGGCGGCGCGCCACGGGCTGGCGGTGTCTGGCGGCTCGGATTTCCACGGCGACGCCGGCCATCGGCCGCCGTCGATGCTCGGACGGGTGACGCTTGCGGCGGAGGACCTCGCCGCGCTCGAGGCGAGGCGGCCCCGGTAGCCCCAAATAGCATGACCGCGACAGCCGCCGATACCGTCGTCGACATATCCGGCGTGACCAAGGCCTACGGCGCCCTGCGCCCTCTCCGCCTCCAGTCGCTGACCGTCGCCCGCCGCGAACGGGTGTCGATCGCCGGACTGGACGCCCCCGCCGCCGAGACCCTGATCAATCTGATCACCGGCGCGTCGCTGCCAGACGAAGGAACGATTCGCGTCTTTGGACGGCGCACGGCGGACGTCGCCGATGGCGACGAGTGGCTGACCTCGCTCGACCGCTACGGCATCGTCAGCGATCGCGCCGTCCTGCTCGAGGGTTCGACGCTGGCGGAGAACCTGGCGCTGCCGCTGACGCTCGAGATCGATCCGCTGCCGCCGGCGATGCGGGCGCGCGCCGCGCAGCTGGCCGGGGAGTGCGACATCCCGCCGGCGTGGCTCGAGCAGCCGTGCGCGCAGGTGCCGGCCGAGATCCGGATGCGCGCGCACCTGGCCCGGGCCGTGGCCCTCGATCCGGAACTGCTGCTCATGGAACATCCCACGGCGCTGCTGGCCGCGACGGCCGGTCAGCAGTTCGGCGAGGTGGTGCGCCGGGTCGCGGAGGCGCGGGGGTTGACGGTGGTGATGATTTCGATGGATGCCGGTTTCGCCGCCGTTGCGGCCGAGCGCAGCCTGATGCTGGAGGCGGCCAGCGGTCAGTTCAAGCCCGCCCGGCGCGGGTGGTTCCGATAGCGCTCCGGGGGCGGCCGCGGCCGCGTCCCCGGAGCCTCGAACCGTTACTTCTTCTCGATCACGCCGCAGGCGACGCGCGGTCCACCGCTGACGCCCGACTTCGGCTCGCCGGTGATGCCCTGGTCGGGATTGCCGTGAATGATGATGGCGCTGCCGTCGGCGTCGAAGAGGGACAGCGGGCCGTCCGACAGCGTCACCCGCGAGGTGACGATCTTCATCGTGCCGCGGCCGTTCGCTCCCACCTGGAGATTCGGGATGTCCCCCATGTGGAACGGGTGGTTGGCGTCGGGGTCCGGATTGGACGACGGGCCGGGATCGAAGTGCCCGCCCGCGGCGGTGAAGTCCGGCTCGCACTTGCCGACGGCGTGCAGATGCACCCCGTGCATGCCGGGCTTGAGACCGCTGGCCGTGACCGTGATCTCGACCAGGCTGCCGGTGCCCTGCGCCCGCTCGACGAAGTCGGCGGTGCCGGTGATGCCCTCACCTTTGATCACGGCGTGCGCAGCGCCGTGAGCGGCACGGGCCGGAGCGCCGGCGGCCGGGGTCTTCGGCGGGGTAGTCTGCGCCGCCGGCGCGGCGGGCGTCTTGCTCGAGGGAGTCTGTGCGGGCGCCTGGGCCAGCATCACCGAGCCCGCCAGCCCAACAATCGCGGCCGCGACGGGAACATTCAACAGTTTCATTTCCAAGCCTCCTGCCTGCGATTGTACTTCGCGTCATGGGGCGGACAGAGAACTCCATCGCATGCGTAAGCTCGTGCTCTTCGATATCGACGGAACCCTGGTCCTCACCGGTGCGGCCGGGCTTCGCGCCATGAACCGCGCCTGCGAGGAGGTGCTCGGCAGCACCGAGGCGCTGGACGGCATCCAGGTCGCGGGGCGCACCGACCGCATCATCCTCTCGGATGTGCTGACCCGCGCCGGCCGGACCCTCGACGAACCGCTGCTGAGCGATCTCCGCGATCGCTACGTCGGCCATCTGCGCCGCGAAATTGAGCTCCCGGGCCGCGGGACCAAGGGCATCATGCCGGGCATCCGGCCGCTGCTCGATGCCCTGCAGGAGAGAGACGACGTCTTTCTCGGTCTCCTCACCGGCAACTTCGAAGCTGGCGCCCGCATCAAGCTCGAGCACTTCGATCTCTGGCGCTACTTCCGTTGCGGCGCGTATGGCGACGACGCCGCGGACAGGAATGCGCTGGTCCCGTTCGCGCTCGATCGCGCCGTCGGGTGCGGCCTCCCGCACCTCGAGCCCGAGCACATCGTCGTCATCGGCGACACCCCGCACGACGTCGCGTGCGCGCGCGCCGTCGGCGCCGTGCCGGTCGCGGTGGCGACGGGCAGTTTCAGCGTCGAGCAGCTGCGCGCTACGGGTGCGGAGATCGTGTTCGCGGATCTGAGCGACACCGCGGAGGTGATGCGGCGGATTGTGTAAGCGGAAGCGCCCGGGTGCCAGCTCGCGCACGGAGCGCCGACAACGGAGTGCTCGACACCGAGAACTGAGCGCTGAAAGGTCAGAGCGAAGCGGCTGAAAGCTGCGAACTGAGCGGAGGCTGAGGGTTGACAGGCGAGCGCGCCTGACTGGCGGAAGTGCCTGGGAGTCGAACCCAGCCTGCCTGCTCAACGCGGGCAGCGACCGATTTTGAAGACCGGGAGGGCCACCGGGCCCCGTTCACTTCCC
>JAYTEJ010000267.1:0-2712 GCA_043735365.1 Acidobacteriota bacterium | reverse complement strand
GGTGGACGAGCTGCTGGCGAAGCGCAAACGGCAGCGCGCGCAGGCGGCGCTCATCGCCATCGATCCGCGCAACGGCGAAGTGCTGGCGCTCATCGGCGGACGCTCCTACAACCAGTCGCAGTTCAACCGCGTGCTCTCGGCCAGTCGCCAGCCGGGCTCGGTCTTCAAGCCGTTCGTCTACCTCGCCGCTTTCGAAAAAGCCTACGCCGATGGACGCGCCGACCTGACCCCCGCCACCGTCGTCGTCGACGAGCCGACCACCTTCATGGCGGGCGATCAGCCGTGGACGCCGGCCAATTACGACGGCCGCTTCCAAGGCCCGCTGACGCTGCGGCGGGCGCTGGCGCTGTCACGCAACATTCCCGCCGTCAAAGTCGCCGAGGAGGCCGGCTACGAGGAGGTGGCGGCGCTGTGGCGCCGGGTGGGGGCAGGGACGGTACCCAAGCCGTACCCGTCGATCGCGCTCGGCGTCTTCGAGGCGACGCCGTTCCAGATGGCCAGCGCCTACACCCTCTTCCCCAACGGCGGCACGCTGAAGCCGCTGCACGCGATCACGCGGATGTCGATCCGCGGCAGGGAGATTCCCGTTCAGGCCGCGCGGGAGCGGACAGTGGCGCGGCGGGACACGACCTACCTCGTGACCGACATGATGCGCAGCGTGCTCAGCGAGGGCACCGGGGCCGGCGCGCGCGCCGCCGGGTTCGCGCTCGACGCCGCCGGCAAGTCCGGCACCACCAACGACCTCCGGGACGCCTGGTTCGTCGGCTTCACCCCGGAATTGCTGACCGTCGTCTGGGTGGGGCTCGACGACAATATGCCGCTCGGTCTCAGCGGCACGCAGGCGGCGCTGCCGATCTGGACGACGTTCATGATGCGCGCCCTGGCGGGGCGGCCGAGCCTTCCATTCGAGGTGCCGGACGGCCTGGTCTATGTCGACATCGACCGCGACACCGGCAAGGTAGCGGGCCCCGACTGTCTGGCCGTCGTCCACGAGGCCTTCATCGCCGGCACCGAGCCGACCGAGCTCTGCACCTTCCACGAGTCGTAGCGGCCGGGGCCGCGCTACAATGGGATGTTTCCATGTCTGTCCACTTCGGATCAACGCGTCGAGGTTGCTGTCTTGATTAGAGTACTTTCAACGATTCTCGTGGCCTTTGTGGGGTGTGGGACGGCCGCCTGCCGCAAAGCGCCGGCCGGGACGACCGCGTCCGCCGCCAGTCCCGCACAGACCGCCACCGCCGGCCAGGCGCCGGGCGCTGCTGGCACCGCCGGCTCCGCGGGCGGGCCGGCCGCCGCCGCCCCCGCGCCACCGGCCAAGCCGATGCCCGCCGCCCTGCCGGAGGTGCTGGCGCACGTCAACGGCGAGGACGTGAAGAAGGCGGATTTCGACCGCCTGGTCAAGAACATGGAACTGAGCGCCAATCAGCCGATTCCGCAGGATCGCCGCGACGAGATCCTGCGCCGCGCCCTCGATCAGCTGGTCACCTATACGGTGCTGACCCAGGAGACCAAGGTTCGCAAGGTCGCCGTCACCGACGCCGAGATCGAGGAGACCGTCAAGCAGATGCGGTCGCAGTTCCCGAGCGAGGCGGAGTTCACCAAGGCGCTGACCGCCCGCGGCATGACGCTCGACAAGCTGCGCGCCGACGCCCGGATCGACATGAGCATCAACAAGATGATGCAGGCCGAGGTCACCAGCGCCCCGGCCCCCACCGAGGCGCAGGTGCGCGAGTTCTACGACAAGAATCCGGACAAGTTCAAGCAGGAAGAGGCGGTCCGCGCCAGCCACATCCTCATCCCCGCCGACGAGAAGGCTGACGAGGCCACCAAGAAGAAGGCGCGCGCCGAAATCGACGACGTCCTGAAGCAGCTCAAGGCGGGCGGGGATTTCGCGGCGCTCGCCAAGAAGTACTCCAAGGACGGCAGCGCCGCGCAGGGGGGCGACCTCAATTTCTTCTCCAAGGGGCAGATGGTCCCGGCGTTCGATCAGGTGGCCTTCTCGCTCAAGCCCGGCGAGACCAGCGAGGTCGTGACCACGCCGTTCGGGTATCACATCATCCGCGTCACCGAACATCGCGCCGCGTCGACGGTGCCGTTCGAGCAGGTCAGCGAGCGGATCAAGGAATACCTGACCGAACAGCATAAACAGGCGCGCGCTCAGGCCTTCATCGAAGAGCTGAAGAAGAAGGCCAAAATCGAGGTTCTCGTCTGAACGAGGAAGTACTGGCGTCGGCCGCCGAGGCGCTGCGCCTCGGCGACGCCGTCGCGCTGGTGACGGTCGTCCGGGCCCAGGGATCAACCCCGCAGCGCGCCGGCGCCAAGATGCTGGTCTGGGCGGACGGACGCACGGTCGGCACCATCGGCGGCGGCTGTTACGAGAACGACGCCTTTGGCAAGGCTCGCGAGGCGATCCGCTCCGGGCGCCCGTCGCTCGTGCACTACGAGCTCAACGACGACTTCGCACAGGAGAACGGCCTCATCTGCGGCGGCCGCATGGACGTGCACATCGATCCCCTCGCACCGACCCCGCAGCTCTATATCATCGGCGCCGGCCACGTCGCCTTTCATCTGGCCCGCGCCGCCGCCGATGCCGGCTTCCACATCCACGTCGTCGACGACCGCGAGAAGTTCGCCAATCTCGATCGGTTCCCGGGAGCGGAGATCACCGTGTCGCCGATCACCGAGTGGCTGGCGTCCGCCGACGTCCCGGCG
>JAYTEJ010000266.1:0-8840 GCA_043735365.1 Acidobacteriota bacterium | reverse complement strand
GGCGCCCCCCTTGCGATCGGTCCAGAGACGCTTCTCCTTGCGGTTGCGGTTCTGGCTGATGACCGCGGTGGCGGCGTCGAGGATGGTCTGGGTCGAGCGGTAGTTCTGCTCGAGGCGGACGACCTTGGCCTCGCCGAAGTCCTGCTCGAAGTCGAGGATGTTGCGCAGGTCGGCGCCCCGCCACTTGTAGATCGACTGGTCGGGGTCGCCGACAACGGCGATGTTGCGATGGATCTCGGCGAGCCGGCGGATGAGCATGTACTGCGGACGGTTGGTGTCCTGGTACTCGTCCACCATCACGTACTTGAACTTGCGGGCGTAGAAGTCGCGGGTCTCGGCCGAAGTTTCGAGCAGCTCGACCGTCTTCAGCAGCAGGTCGTCGAAGTCGAGGGCGTTGGCGTCCTTGAGGGCGGTCAGGTAGCGCTCGTAGACCTTGGCGATCTGCTCGTCGCGGATGTTCCAGCTGCCGCGGAGGCTGTCGGGCCCCTCCATCCGGTTCTTCGCCTGGCTGATCCGGGAGAGCGCGGCGCGCGGCGCGACCATCTTGTCGTCGATGCCGAGCTCGCGCAGCGCCTGCTTGACGACCGCGACCTGGTCCGACGAGTCGTAGATGACGAAGTCGCGCGAGAGGCCGATCTTGGGCGCCTCGCGGCGCAGCAAACGGGCACACAGCGAGTGGAAGGTGGAGAGCCAGACGCGGCTGGCGGCGGTGCCGATCAGCGCCTCGACGCGCTCGCGCATCTCCTGGGACGCCTTGTTGGTGAAGGTGACGGCCAGGACTTCGTCGGGATTGGCGTGGCCGTCGCCGATCAGGTAGGCGATGCGGTAGGTGATGACGCGCGTCTTCCCCGAGCCGGCGCCGGCCAGGATCAGCACCGGGCCGTCGCGATGGAGCACGGCTTCGCGTTGCTCGGGATTCAGCTTTTCGAGGAAATCCATGGGGGACGTCCATTATAGCGCCTCGGTCACCGACCTTCGCGCGCCGTTCCGGCCCGGCTGTAGTACCATTTCTCTCTCATGCCTGCGACGCTGCTGCAGAAAGTCTGGGACGCGCACACCGTCCGCCGCCTGCCCAACGGGCAGACGCAGCTGTTCATCGGGCTGCACCTGATCCACGAGGTGACGACGCCGCAGGCGTTCGACATGCTGCGGGCCAGGGGCTGGAAGGTGCGGTATCCGGAGCTGACGGTGGCGACGGTCGATCACATCGTCCCGACCCGGGATCAGCGGCGTCCGTTCAGCGACCTGATGGCGGAGGACATGCTGTCGGCGCTCGAGCGCAACTGCCGCGAGGCCGGGGTGCGGCTGTTCGACCTCGCCAGCGGCGCCCAGGGCATCGTCCATGTCATCGGCCCGGAGCTGGGGCTGACCCAGCCGGGGGTGACCATTGCCTGCGGCGACAGCCACACCTCGACGCACGGCGCCTTCGGGGCGGTGGCGTTCGGGATCGGGACCTCGCAGGTGCGCGACGTGCTGGCGTCGCAGTGTATTGCCCTGGACGCGCTGAAGGTGCGGCGGATTGCGGTGACCGGGCGGCTGTCGCGCGGCGTCTACGCGAAGGACGTGATTCTCGAGATCATCCGCCGCCTCGGCGTCAACGGCGGCGTCGGCTACGCCTACGAGTACGCCGGCGACACCGTCGAGCGGATGTCGATGGACGAGCGGATGACGATCTGCAACATGTCGATCGAAGGGGGAGCGCGGGTCGGCTACGTCAACCCCGACCAGGTCACGTTCGACTACCTGCGCGGCCGCCGCTTCGCGCCGCAGGGAGAGGCGTTCGAGAAGGCCTGCCGGTGGTGGGCTTCGATGGCGTCGGATCGCGGCGCCGCCTACGACGATGAAGTGACCATCGATGCGGGGTCGATCAGGCCGACGGTGACCTGGGGCATCAACCCGGGGCAGTCGGTCTACGTGGACGAGTTGCTGCCGTCGCCCGGGAAGGGCGAGGGCGGGGATCGTGCCGGTGTCGGCGAGGCGCTCGACTTCATGGGCTTCAAGGCGGGCAGCCGCATCAGCGGCACGCGGATCGACGTGGCGTTCGTCGGGTCATGCACCAATGCGCGGCTGTCGGACCTGCGCGAGGCGGCGCGGATTGTCCGCGGCCATCATGTCGCCCCGCATGTGCGGGCGCTGGTGGTCCCGGGCTCGCAGCCGGTGCGGCTGGCGGCGGAGCGCGAGGGGCTGGATAGAATCTTCATCGACGCCGGCTTCGACTGGCGCGGCGCCGGCTGTTCGATGTGCCTGGCGATGAACCCGGATAAGCTCGAAGGGCGCGAGATCTGCGCCTCGTCTTCGAACCGCAATTTCAAGGGGCGGCAGGGCAGCCCGACGGGGCGGACGCTGCTGATGAGCCCGGCGATGGTGGCGGCGGCGGCGATTGCCGGCGAAGTCGTGGACGTGCGGGAGGCGGCCGATGGCGATTGAGAGGATCCGCCGCCAGGCGGGAAGCGCGGTGCCGCTGCGCGGCGACAACGTCGACACCGACCGGATCATCCCGGCGCGGTTCCTGCGGTCGATTACCTTCGAGGGGCTCGAGCAGCATCTGTTCGAGGACGATCGCCGTCAGCTCGAAGCGGAAGGGAAGCAGCATCCGACCAGCGACCCGAAGTACACCGGGGCCGCCATCCTGCTGGTGAACGCCAACTTCGGATGCGGCTCCTCGCGCGAGCACGCTCCCCAGGCCATCCACCGCGGCGGCATTCAGGCGGTCGTCGGACAGTCGTTCTCCGAGATTTTCTTCGGCAACTCCGTGGCGCTCGGCATGCCCTGCGTCTCCGCGCCGGCCGAGGCGCTGGAAGCGCTGATGGGCGCCGTGGAGCGCGATCCTTTGCTGGAGGTGACCGTGGACCTCGAGTCCATGACCGTCGCGGCAGGGGACCGGATCTTTCCGGTGACCCTGCCTCCTGGAGCCCGCGAGTCGTTTCTCGAGGGATCCTGGGACGCGACCGGCCTGCTCCTCGATCGTTTCGAGGAGGTAGAAGCCACCGCCGCCCGCCTGCCCTACCTGCACTGGTCCTGACGCCCCCGGCGTGCCCCACTCTGGCACCTCGGCGCGTCGCACCTTGGCACCCTGTCATCCAGGCCTGACCATCTGCAGGAACGCGTTGGCGGCGTGGCTCAATTCGCCCGACTTGCGGTAGACCAGCCGAACCGTCCGCGGCGCGCTCAATTCCGGCACCTTCACCGCCACCAGCTGTCCGCGCGCGATCTCGCTGAGGGCGCAGCGCCGCGGGAGCAGCGCCACTCCGATGCCCATTTCGACTGCGCGCTTGATGCCGTCGAGGCTGGGCAGCGCGATCTGGATGTTGATCGGCGCGTGGCGCCGCTCGTAGACGCGGAGCACGCGCTCGCGCGCCGGTGACGGATCGTTGTGCGCGATCACCGTTTCGCGGCCGACCTCTTCGATCGTGACGCGCTTCTTCGACGCCAGCCGGTGGGTCGGGCTGGCGAGCATCACCAGCTCGTCCGTGCCGAGGGTGATCGACTGCAGCCCCTTGTCGGGAGGTTGGAAGGTCAGGATTCCGAAGTCCAGGCTGCGCTCGAGCAGCTCGGTGGCAATCTGCCGCGACGGCACGCGCCTGACCTCGACCCTGGCCTGGGGGTGCTGGGCGGCAAAGGACTCCAGCAGCGGCAGCAGCGAATGGACCGCGGCTTCGTTGGCGCCGACGACCACCCGGCCGCGGCGAACCTGCTGGAGCTCGCGGACGGCCGCCTCCGCCTCCGCCGCCAGCCGAAGCAGGCGGGAGGCATGCTCCCGGAGCAGCATCCCCGCCTCGGTCAGCGCGCCGTTGCGCGAGGTCCGGTCGAAGAGCTTGTCCCCGAGCTCATCCTCGAGGCGGCGGATCGCCTGGCTGATGGCCGGCTGGGTGCGGTGCAGACGCTTGGCGGCCTTGGAAAAGCTGCGGTCGGCCGCCACCGCGACGAAAGCGTTCAGGTCCTGCAGCTGCATCAGGACATAATAAGCAATTCTGATATAAAGGCAAAAACTATAAATTGGACGCTGGGTCGCTGGTCAGGTACTACTGGTGACGGAGGACTTATGTCTACCGACCGCCTCATCATCTTCGACACCACGTTGCGCGACGGCGAGCAGGCGCCAGGGTTTTCGATGCGCGTTCAGGAAAAGCTGACGCTGGCGCGACAGCTCGCGGCCCTGGGCGTGGACGTGATCGAGGCTGGATTTCCCATCGCCTCCGAGGCTGACGCCGAAGCGGTGCGGACGGTCGCGGCGGAGATCAGGGGGACGACGATCGCCGGGCTCGCCCGCTGCAGCCCGGCCGACATCGACAGAGCCGGCGAGGCCCTGGCCGCCGCCCCCCAGCGCCGCATCCACGTCTTCATCGCCACCTCCGACCTGCATCTCGAACGCAAGTTGCGCATGAGCCGCGAAACCTGTCTCGACGCCGCGGTGGCGGCGATCCACCAGGCGCGCCGCTACACGGACGACGTCCAGTTCTCGGCCGAGGACGCCACCCGGAGCGACCCCGACTTCCTGTGCCGGGTAATCGAGGAAGTGATTTCCGCCGGCTGCACCACCGTCAATCTCCCTGACACGGTCGGCTATTCGACGCCCGACGAGATCGGCGAGTTCTTCAGGACGATCCTCACCCGCGTGCCCAATTCCGGCCACGCCACCTTCAGCGCCCACTGCCACGACGACCTCGGCCTCGCGGTCGCCAACACGCTCGCCGCGGTCAGCGGCGGCGCCCGGCAGGTCGAGTGCACGGTCAACGGCATCGGCGAGCGCGCCGGCAATGCCTCGCTCGAGGAAATCGTCATGGCGACGCGCGTCCGCGCCGACCGGCTGCCGTTCACCACCCGCATCGATCCGCGCGAGATCTTCGCGTCGAGCCAGCTGCTCACCGCGATCACCGGCGAAGCCGTCCAGGCCAACAAGGCCATTGTCGGACGCAACGCCTTCGCGCACGAGGCCGGCATCCACCAGGACGGCATGCTCAAGGATCGCCGCACCTACGAGATCATGCGCCCGGAGGAAGTCGGCGTCCCCCAGACCAAGCTGGTGCTCGGCAAGCACTCCGGCCGCCACGCGGTGCAGCGGCGCTGCGAGCAGATCGGCCTGACCCTCGAGCGCTCCGAGCTCGAGACGGTCTACTGGGAGATCATGGCGATCGCCGACCGCGACAAGGTCGTCAACGACGCCGTCCTGGCCGAGGTCGTCCAGCGGATCCGCGGCCGCCGTCCCTCCTCAGGCGGACAGAGCGGCGGCTCGACCAACGACTTCAAGGCGACCCCCGCCGAAGTCGGTTACGGACACGGCGTTTAACAAGGGTTCCGCGGGGTTCTGCCAGGTTCTTCATGAAAGCAGCCATCCTCTTGCTTCCGGGTGACGGCATCGGTCCTGAAGTCGTGGCCGCGGCCGCGGCGGTGCTGCGCGCGGTGGGGTCGCGGTTCGGGCATCAGTTCGACCTCCGCACCGCCGACATCGGCGGCGCCGCGCTGCGGCGCGATCTGCCGCCGCTGCCGGACGAGACCCTCGCCGCGGCGCGGGAGTCGGACGGCATCCTCCTCGGCGCGGTGGGCGATCCCGCGTTCGATCGCGGCGACTCGACGCGGCGGCCGGAAACCGCGCTCCTCGCCATCCGCCGGGAGCTCGGGCTCTACGCCAATGTCCGCCCGGCGAAAGTCTGGCCGGGTCTCGAAGACGCCGGTCCGCTCAAGCGCGAGGTGGTCTCAGGCACCGACATGGTCGTGCTCCGCGAGCTCACCGGCGGCCTCTACTACGGTGAGCCCCGCGGCATCGCGCCGGACGGCCAGTCGGCGCACAACACGATGCGCTACTCGCGCCAGGAGATCGAACGCATCGCCAGGCGCGGTTTCGAAACCGCACAGCGGCGGCGCAAGCGGCTGCTCTCGGTCGACAAGGCCAACGTCCTCGAAACTTCGCGTCTCTGGCGCCAGGTGGTCACCGAGCTCGCCGCCGACTACCCGGACGTGACACTCGATCACATCTACGTGGACTCCTGCGCCATGAAGATCGCGCTGGCCCCCGCGACGCTCGACGTCATCGTCACCGAGAACATGTTCGGCGACATCCTCTCCGATGAAGCCGGCGCCATCGTCGGCTCGCTCGGCCTGCTGCCCTCAGCCAGCCTCGGCGACGGCGTCGGCCTGTTCGAGCCGGTCCACGGCTCCGCGCCAGACATTGCCGGGCGCAACCTCGCCAACCCGATCGGCGCGATCGGCTCGGCGGCGATGCTGCTGCGTCACGCGCTGAAGCTGGAGGCAGAGGCCGCGGCGGTCGAAGACGCCATCGGCGCCGCCATCAGGCAGGGAATCCGGACCGCGGATCTAGCGGGCGCTTCGGGCACTCGCTCCGGAACGCGCGAGATGACCGACGCCATCGTCAAGGCGCTTTTGCCCGCGCCGGCGGCTATTCGACAGTAACGCTCTTCGCCAGGTTGCGCGGCTGGTCGACGTCGCAGCCGCGGCGCACCGCCATGTGATACGCCAGCAGCTGCAGCGGCACCGCCATCAGCACCGGCGTCAGCAGCGGGTGCGAGCGCGGCACCTCGATGAGGAAGTCCTGCGCCGGGTCGAGCAGCTCGCTGATGTTGCGGTGCCCTTCGGTGGTCAGCGCAATCACCGATCCCCCGCGGGCCTTGGCCTCCTGGATGTTCCCGATCATCTTCTCGAAGACGTGGTCGTCCGGCGCGATGGTCACGACCGGCATCTGCTCGTCGATGAGCGCAATCGGGCCGTGCTTCATTTCCCCCGCCGGATAGCCCTCGGCGTGGATGTAGGAGATCTCCTTCAGCTTGAGCGCCCCTTCGAGCGCGATCGGATAGTTGATGCCGCGCCCGAGGTAGAGGAAGTCGGTGCGCTGGTGGAAGCGGCGGGCGATCTCCTCGGTGATCGGCTCGCACTTGAGCACCTGCTCGAGCAGCAGCGGCATCTGTACCAGACCCTCGAGGTGCGGCCGCGCCGCATCGGGGCTCAGCGTGCCGCGGATCTGGCCAAGATACATCGCCAGCAGCTGTAGCGCGACGATCTGCGTGGTGAAGGCCTTGGTCGAGGCCACGCCGATTTCCGGTCCGGCGTGCGTGTAGACGGTGCCGTCGGTCTCGCGCGTCGCCATGCTGCCGACGACGTTGCAGATGGAGATGCTGAGCGCCCCCTTCTTCTTCGCCTCGCGCAGCGCCGCCAGCGTGTCGGCGGTCTCGCCCGACTGCGTGATCACGATCGCCAGCGTGTTCTTCGAGACGATGGGATCGCGGTAGCGGTACTCCGAGCCGTAGTCGACATCGACGGGAATCCGCGCCAGCGTCTCGAACAGGAACTTGCCGACCAGCGCCGAATGCCAGGACGTCCCGCAGGCGAGGATCACGATCCGCTCGACCTCGCGCAGTTTCTGATCCGGAATCTCGATCTCGTGCAGGAACACCTTGCCGGTCTCGACCGAGGCCCGACCCAGGACGGTCTCCTTCACCGCCCAGGGCTGCTCGAAGATCTCCTTGAGCATGAAGTGCTTGTAGCCGGCCTTCTCCGCCATCACCGGGTCCCACGCCACCCGGGTGCTCCGCGCCGAGACCGCCGCGCCGGCGTAATCGGTGAACTCGACCCCGTGCGGGGTGATGATGGCCATCTGCTCGTCGCCGAGAAAAACGACGTCGCGGGTGTGGCTGAGGATGGCCGGGATGTCGGAGGCGACGAAGAACTCCCCCTCGCCGAGCCCGACGACAATCGGCGGACCATTGCGGACCGTGACGATCTTGTTGGGATCGTCCGCCGAGATCAGCACCAGCGCGAACAGCCCGCGCATGTAGATCAGCGCTCGGCGCACCGCGTTCTCGAGGCCGTCCCCCTTCATCTCCCGTTCGACCAGATGCGCCACGATTTCCGTGTCGGTCTCGGTGACGAAGAGGTGCCCCTCTTTCTGCAGCTGGCGCTTCAGGTCGAGGTAGTTCTCGATGATGCCGTTGTGGACGACGACGATGCGGCCGGTGCAGTCGCGATGGGGATGGGCGTTTTCCTCGGTGGGGCGGCCGTGGGTGGCCCAGCGGGTGTGGCCGATGCCGTACTCCCCGCTAATCGGCGTCGTCGCGATCACCTCTTCGAGCCGCGCCAGCTTGCCGGCGCTGCGGCGAAGGTCGATCTCGCCGTTGCGGACGACGGCGACGCCGGCCGAGTCGTAGCCGCGGTACTCGAGGCGGCGCAATCCGTCGATCAGTACCGGAACGACCTGCTTGGAGCCGATGTAGCCGATGATGCCGCACATGCTGTCAACCCCGGGGCTTCTTCCTGTGGTGCGCCGCCCACTCGTCCTTGTTGATCTGCCGGCCGCGTGAGAGAGCAAGGGCGTCTGCCGGGACGTCCCTGGTGATCGAGGATCCCGCGGCGATGTAGGCGCCGCGCCCGATCCGGACCGGCGCCACCAGCTGCGAGTCGCTGCCGATGAAAGCGCCGTCCTCGATCACGGTCGGGTGCTTATGCGTGCCGTCGTAGTTGCACGTGATGGTGCCAGCCCCGATGTTGACCTTCTCGCCAATCGTCGCGTCGCCGAGATACGCGAGATGATTCGCCTTCGACCCGCGGCCGAGCGTCGTCTTCTTCAACTCCACGAAGTTGCCGACGTGGGCGTCTTCGCCGACGTCGGACTGCGGCCGGATGTGCGCGAACGGACCGATCTTCGCCCCGCGCGACACGTGCGAGTCGAGCAGCACGCAGAAGTTATTGACCACTACGTCGTCGTCGATCGTCGTGTTGACGATGCGGACGCCGGAGTGGATGGTGCAGCGCGCGCCGATGGCGGTGCGCCCTTCGAGGTAGACGCCGGGATGGATGACCGTGTCGGCGCCGACGGTGACGTCCGGCTCGAT
>JAYTEJ010000265.1:0-5590 GCA_043735365.1 Acidobacteriota bacterium | reverse complement strand
GCCTGGTGGCGCTCGTCGGCCGCACCGCGCTTGGCGGACGGCAGTTCGGCGTCGGCGGCCTGATCGATCGCATCGTCGGCACCTTCGGCGCGGCCAACGTCTGCGTCGAGATCCAGCGGCATCTCCTGCGCGACGAGGAGGCCGACAACCAGGCGCTCGTCGAGCTGGCCGCGGCGTTTCACGTGCCGGTCATCGCCACCAACGGCGTGCGCTTCGCCCAGCCCGCCGATCGGCCGCTCTACGACGTCCTCACCTGCATCCGCCACAAGACGACGCTCGAGCGGGCCGGCCGGCGGCTGGCGTGGAATGCGGAGCGCTATCTCAAGCCGCCGGAGGCGATGGCGCGGCTGTTTGCCGATCTGCCCGGCGCCGTGGCGGCCACCCGCGACCTCGCCGATCGGCTCGCCTACTCGATGGCGGATCTGGGATACCGGTTTCCGGAGTATCCGGTCCCCCCGGGCGAGACGATGGCGTCGTTCCTGCGGAAGATCACCCAGAGCGGGGCGCGCGAGCGCTACCGTCCCTACGCGGAGCGGGCGCGGCGCCAGATCGAGCGCGAGCTCGATCTCATCGACAAGCTCGATCTCGCCGGCTACTTTCTCATCGTCTGGGACATCGTCAATTACTGCCGCCAGCAGGGCATCCTGGTGCAGGGGCGCGGCTCCGCGGCCAACAGCGCGGTGTGCTACAGCCTGGGCATCACCGCCGTCGATCCGGTGGGCATGGACCTGCTGTTCGAGCGCTTCCTTTCGGAAGAGCGCGGGGAGTGGCCCGACATCGACCTCGACCTGCCGAGCGGCGATCGCCGCGAGCGGGTCATTCAGCATCTCTACGACAAGTACGGCGCCCGCGGCGCGGCGGCGGCTGACGGCGGTCGCGGCGCGCCGCCGGTGCCGCCCGGGATCACGCTCCAGGGGCCGCGGGTGGCGATGACCGCCAACGTCATCACCTATCGGGGCCGGAGCGCGGCGCGCGAAGTCGGCAAGGTGCTGTCGCTCGAACCGGCCCAGGTCGATCGCCTCGCCAGGGTAATGAACCACTTCGAGTGGGTGGACCCGAAGGATACGCTGGCGCGCCACCTCCAGGAGGTCGGGCTCGACGCGCAGCACCCGGTGGTTCAGACCTTCGGGCGGCTGTGGGAGTCCATCCAGGATCTGCCGCGGCATCTCGGGCAGCACTCGGGAGGGATGGTGCTGTCGCACGGCCGGCTGGACGAAGTGGTGCCGCTCGAGAATGCCAGCATGCCGGATCGGGTGGTGGTGCAGTGGGACAAGGACGACTGCGCCGACATGGGCATCGTCAAGGTCGATCTGCTGGGATTGGGGATGATGGCGGTCCTGCAGGATGCGCTGGAGCTGGTCAACGCCGGCACGCCGCCGGACAGCCGGGAGGCGGCGGTGGAGCTGGCGCACCTGCCGCCGGACGATCCGGCGGTCTACCGGATGCTGCAGGAGGCGGACACCATCGGCATTTTCCAGGTCGAGTCCCGGGCGCAGATGGCGACGCTGCCGCGGCTCCGGCCGGCGCGCTTCTACGACATCGTCGTCGAAGTGGCGATCATCCGGCCGGGCCCGATTGTCGGGCAGATGGTGCACCCGTTCCTGAAGCGGCGGCAGGGGCTCGAAGCGGTCGTCTATCCGCATCCCTCGCTCGAGCCGATCCTGGCGCGCACCCTGGGAGTGCCGCTGTTCCAGGAGCAGCTGCTGCGGATCGCGATGGTGGCGGCGGGGTTTTCCGGAGGCGAGGCGGAGGAGCTGCGGCGTGCGTTCGGCTTCAAGCGATCCGAGCAGCGGATGCAGGTCATCGAGGGCAAGCTGCGCGCCGGGATGGCGGCGCGCCAGATTACCGGGGCGGCGGCGGACGAAATCATCCGGTCGATCACCTCGTTTGCGCTCTACGGCTTCCCCGAATCACATGCCGCGAGCTTCGCGCTGCTCGTCTACGCGAGCGCCTATCTCAAGGCGCATTACCCGGCGGCGTTCTATACGGCGCTGCTCAACAACCAGCCGATGGGCTTTTACCATCCGGCGACGCTGGTGAAGGACGCGCAGCGCCACGGCGTCCGCTTCGCGCCGATTGACGTGCAGGTGTCGGACTGGGAGTGCCGGGTGGATCTCGACGGCAAGGTGCGGCTCGGGCTGATGTATGTCAATGGCCTGCGCCAGGCGAGCGGCCGGGCGATCGCCGCGGGAGGGGAGGGGTCCGCCGGCGGCCATGACGAGCCGTCCGCGGCGCAGGTGTCCGCCCCGGGCCGCCCCGCAGGTCCGGTGAGCCTCGCACGCTGCCCGAAATGCGGCTGCGACGACCCGACCCTGATCGAGGCGTCGCCGCCCGAAGGGGCTTTCTGTAATGTCTGCGCGCACGAGTGGGCCCCTGCGCTCGAACCCGGAACCCGGAACCACCCCGAACCCGGAACCCGGAACCCTGAACCTCCGGTCCGCTTCCCCTCCATCGACGCGCTGATTGCGCGGACCGGCGTCCGCCGCGACGAGATGGCGACGCTGGCGGAGATCGGCGCGCTGAACGCGTTCGGATTCGATCGGCGGAGCGCCTTGTGGCAGGTCGAGCGGGCGGTGCGGCCGGCCGGGGCGCTGTTCGAGCGCAGCGGCCCGCCGGAGGACGCCCCCTCGCCGCTGCGAACGATGACCCCGCCGGAGCGGCTGATGGCGGATTATGCGGGAACCAGCCTGACGATTGGCCCGCATCCGCTGGCGCTGCGGCGCGCGGAGCTCGCGCTCCGCGGCGTGCTGCGGGCCAACGACCTGCCCCGCGGACGCAGCGGCCGGCGGGTCCGCGTTGCCGGAGCGGTGATCACGCGCCAGCGCCCCGGCACGGCCAAGGGCTTTGTCTTCCTGACGCTGGAGGACGAAACGGGGGTCGCCAACATCATCGTCCGGCCGGATCTGTTCACGGAACAGCGGCAGGCGATCGTCGGCGAACCATATCTGCTGGTGGAAGGGACGCTGCAGATCCAGGACGGGGTCACGGCGGTGAAAGCGGAGCGCGTCACCGGGTTGTCGGGAGGATCTCCCGCCCCGGAGTCGCATGATTTCCGATAGCCGGGGCAAGGTGCCAAAGTGCCGGGGTGCCAAGGGACAGGCCTGTCAAAGTGCCAAGGGCCAGGCATCCTAAAGGTTGAGCTGTTGGCCCTTCTATTGCACAATCCGTCAGCAATATGGCGTGTGCAGAGACAGAGGGGTGGGGAATGCCGAAAACTCCCCGGCGAGGCGCGTTCCTGGCCCGGGCTCTGGCCGTCAGGATGACCACCGGCGCGGCGCTGTTCGTCAGTCTTGCCGCCTGTTCCTCTCCGGCGATCCGCTCCACACTGCCGGGTCCGCCGTCGGCCAGGCAGATGGCCGAGCTCTGGCTGGAGCCCGAGCCCGGGAGAGACCTTTTCTACGGCATCGGCGGGGCCGCGCTGGCGCCGGATCCGGCCGCGCGCTACCGGGTTTTCGAAATCAAGCGATCCGGCTACAGCCGCGGCTATACCGTCGAGGGGCCCGGCGGCCGCGAGTGGAGCGTCAAGTTCCCCCCGGAGGCGGGCACCGAAGTAGCGGCATCGCGCATCCTGTGGGGCCTCGGCTACCACCAGCCGCCCATCTACTATCTGCCCCGCTGGTCGGCCACCAAGGCCACCTCGCCCAATCCGCAGCTGCCGGCGCGGTTCCGTGAGAAGAAGCCCGGCCTGCACGGCCTCGACGCCAAGGAGGACTGGTCCTACTACCAGAATCCGTTCGTCGGCAGCCGCGAGCTGAACGGCCTGCTGGTCCTCCAGGCCATGCTCGGCAACTCCGATCTCAAGGCCGAGCAGAACGTCCTCTACAAGCTCGACGATCCCCTCGAAGGCGCGAAGCGGTGGTATGTGGCCCGCGACCTCGGCCAGACCTTCGGCCGCACCGGCGTGCTCGACGCGCCGCGCGGCGATCCCGCCGTCTTCGAACAGACGCCGTTTATCACCGGGGTGGTGAACGGCAAAGTGCGCTTCGACTATCGCGGCCGCCATCGCGCGCTCTTCAAGAACCTCACTCCGGCGGATGTCCGCTGGATCTGCGGTCGTCTGGCGCGCCTGAGCGACCGGCAATGGCACGACGCCTTTCGCGCCGGCGGCTTCGCCCCTTCGGTTTCCGAGCGCTTCATCCAGCGGATGAAGCAGAAAATCAACGACGGCCTCGCTCTGAAGGACTGATGACGCATCCAGCCCGGCTCTCTCGTCTCGTGTTCGCGGCGCTCCTGGCGCTGGTCCTCGCGCCGGGCCCGCTGCTGGCGCAGCCGTCGAAGGCCGACGAACGCGCCCGCACCAGCGTCTTCACCCAGGGCATGGAAGGGCAGCCCGACGCGATCCGGCCGATGCACGAGATCTACGCCGCGATGATCCGCCTGCCGCTGGCGGCGGTGCTGGGCGCGGCGCTGGCGCTGCGGCCGCGGCGGCGCGGCACGCCGAAGCGCGATCAGGCGGTCATCCAGACCCAGATTATCCTCGCGGTCGTCGGCGCGGTGATCATGCTGGTGGTCGGCGCCAGCCTGGCGCGCGCCTTCGGCATTGTCGGCGCCGCCAACCTGATTCGCTACCGCTCGAAAATCGACGACCCCAAGGATGCGGTCGTCATGCTCGGATCGCTCGCGGTGGGGCTGGCCTCCGGGGTGGGGCTCTACGCACTGACGGCGTTCTCGACGGCGTTTCTCGTCGCGCTGCTGTGGATCATCGAGTCGTTCGAGCCGGAACCCACCAAGCACTTCTCCCTGGTGATGAAAGCCGGTGACGACACCGACGCGCTCCGCTCGAAGATCGAAGCCATCCTCAGGCACTTCCACCTGCGCTACGAGCTGCGTACTTCCTCGGATGCTGAGCTCTGCTACGATGTCGAGGTGCCGATGAACCTTGCCACCGACCGCGTCTCGAACGCGCTCCTTCGTCTCGATCCCGAAGGCCACGCCGCCATCGAGTGGTCCGAGAAGAAGCCGAAGACCAAGTGAAGCTCCTGATTCAGCCAGACGATGGGCTTGCCCCGCTCGTCAAGGCGGTGCGCAGCGCCAGGCGGCGGATCGACATCCTGATCTTCCGGTTCGACCGCAGCGAGCTCGCCAAGGCGCTCGAGGCCGCCGTCAGCCGCGGCGTCACCGTCCGGGCGCTGATTGCGCACACCAATCGCGGCGGCGAGAAGATCCTCCGCAAGCTCGAGCTGCGGCTGCTTGCCGCCGGCGTCACCGTGGCGCGGACCCACGACGACCTGCCGCGCTACCACGGCAAGATGATGATCGTGGACGACACCCTCTACGTGTTCGGATTCAACTTCACCAAGCTCGACATCGAGAAGAGCCGCAGCTTCGGGATCATCACCAAGGACAAGCGCCTCCTCAGGGAATCACTGGCGGTGTTCGAGGCGGATTTGGCGCGCCAGGGCTATGCGCCGGGGCACGATCGGCTGGTGGTCAGTCCCGAGTCGTCACGGGCGATTCTGAGCATGTTCATCAGGAAGGCCAGGAAGCAGCTGCTGATCTACGACACCAAGGTCACCGACCGGCAGATGCTGCGCCTGCTCGCCGACCGCGCCAAGGCGGGCGTCGAGATCCGCCTGCTCGGCAAGGTCGG
>JAYTEJ010000264.1:0-5463 GCA_043735365.1 Acidobacteriota bacterium | reverse complement strand
GCACGACCATGTTCTTGACCTGGGATTCGCGGGCTCCGAGCGCCAGCCGGATGCCGATCTCCTGCGTCCGCTGCTCGACCGAATAGGCCATCAGCCCGTAGATGCCAATCGCCGCCAGCAGCAGCGCCGAGATCCCGAAGACCGTCATCAACCACATGTTGAAGCGCTCGCGAGAGGTCGAGATCGAGACCACTTCCGCCATTGTCCGCACATCGGTCACCGGCAACCCGGTGATCTGCCGCAATTGCTCCTGGACGGGGGCACTGACGGCGCGCGGATCGCCCTGCGTGCGGACCACCCAGGCCAACGGCGTCAGCCCGACGTTCAGCGCGTTGGCGGCATCGGGCACCTGCGCCTGCGGGATGTACATCACCGGCCGCGGGTCGTTATTGAGGCCGCCGTCCCGGGTGTCGCCGACGACGCCGATGATCTGGCGGTCGGGCTCGTCCTTGAACTCGCGCATGACGGTGCGGCCGATGACCAGCCGGTCGTTGAGCGGGTTCGACTTCGGCCAGAACTTGCGCGCCATTGCCTCGTTGATGATCACCACGCCCGGCGCGGCGTGGTTGTCGCGGACGGTGAAGTCGCGGCCGCGCTTGACTGGAATCTTGAAGACCTCGAAGTAGCCGGGGGAGATCGTCAGCCAGCCGCCGCCGCCATGGAACGGCCCTCCCGGCTCCAGCGGGCGGCCGATGATGGTGAACGGCAGGCCGTAGCCCCCTTCGAGCGGCACGCAGCAGGTGGCGCTGGCCTGGACGACGCCGGGAATCGCGCGGAGGCGCTCGACCCCATTCCGCACCACCTGCTCCACCCCTTCCGACTGCAGGTACTGCGCCCCGCTCAGCGACATCCGCATCGTCAGCACATGATTCGCGTCGAAGCCGGGATCGACGTGGCCGAGCGCGACCGCGGTGCGGATGAGGAGCGCCGAGCCAATCAGCAGCACCAGCGCCAGCGCGACTTCGACGACGACCAGGATGGAGCGTGCCTTGTTCTGGCGGAAGCCGGTGCCGGAGCGTCCGCTGCTCTCCTTGAGGGTGGTGGTCAGGTCGGCACGAGAGCTCTGGAGCGCGGGAATGAGACCGAAGAGAATGCCGGTGAACAGCGACACCCCGACCGTGTAGGCCGCGACCCTCCAGTCCAGCCCGACGAGTGCGCCGTACTCTCCGACGCGCGGCAGGCCCGCGGTGTTGACCGAGAGCAGCGCGCGGATGCCGGCCAGGCCGAACAGCAGTCCCAGGGCGCCGCCGGCGAGCGACAGCACGACGCTCTCGGTGAGCAGCTGGCGGATGATGCGTCCGCGGGTGCCGCCGATGGCGGCGCGAATGGCGATCTCGCGGCGCCGGCCGGTGGCGCGGACGAGGAGCAGGTTGGCGACGTTCGCGCAGGCGATGAGCAGCACGAAGCTCACCGCGCCAGCCATCAGCAGGAGCATCGGCCGGGCTCCCCGCACGAGGACGTCGCCGATCGGTTCGACGGTGAAGCCGCCGTTGTTGCCGAGCGAGTTCGGGAACTGGCGCTTGTAATCGGCCGCCGAGAGCTGCAGCCGCGCCTGGGCCTGGGCGAGGGTCACCCCGGGCTTGAGCCGCCCGGCTGCCTGAAAGTAGTGCCCTTGATCGGCGGTGTCCGGATCCAGCTTGAAGGGCAGCCACACCTGGGGGGGTGGCCCGAACTCGTTGAAGTCGAAGTCGGCGAGCACGCCGACGATGGTGAAGGCGTCGCCGCTCAGAGAGATGGTCTGGCCGACAATCCCTGGGTCGCCGTGAAAGCGGCTGTTCCACAGGCCCCGGCTGAGCACGACGACGCGCTCGCCGATCGGCGAATCCTCCTCCGCGGTGAAGGTCCGCCCGAGCGCCGTGCGCGCGCCGAACAAGCGGAAGAAGTCGGCCGAGACCCTACCGGACCGCAGCTGCTCGGGAAAGCCGCCGCCGGTGAAGTTCACGACGCCGGTGTTGAAGGCGGCGACGTCCTGGACGACCTCGGTCTGCCGCCGGTAGTGCTGGAACTTCGCCGGGGAGGCGGCGGGACCGCTCCCCTGTGGCGAAGTGTTCATGAACGAGACGATGCGATCGGACTCGGGAAACGCCACCGGCCGGAGGAGGACGGCATTGACCACCGAAAAAATCGCCGTGTTGGCGCCAATCCCGAGCGTCAGCGCGGCGAGCGCGGCGGCCGTGAAGCCCCGGCTGTGCGCGAACATCCTCAGGGAATGCTTGAAATCCCTCCAGAACGCTTCGAATGGGCCCATAGGTATTCCCTTAGACGGTGGCGCCCGCCATTTTGTTGTCTGAGGGTGTCTCTGGCTATTGGAGGTCGAGCGGCGGAGCCGCCTTCGGCTGCGCGGCGCGATAGTCCTCCCCGACCAGGGCCGCCACGGTGGCGGCCAGCTGCGCCTGGACGGCGTTGACGTTGCTCCTGATGCCCGCCGATCGCACCCCGGGGCCCATCACCGCCATCCAGATGCGATCGGATTCCGGCACCTTCTCGCCGTGGCTGGTCCAGGTCGCCGCCGTATTGCCGCGGCCGTGATCGGTCGCGACGATGAGGGCTGTCTTGCCGGCGTACTCGGGCATGGCCTGTGCGGCCTCCCAGAGCTGGCGAATGAAGCGATCGTTGCGCCGCGCCGCGTCGAGGTAGAGATCGTAGCGGCGGCCGTGCGCCCATTCGTCGGTTTCCCCGAGCATCACGTAGAGCACGCGGGGACGGTGGTTTCGCAGGTATTGCAGCGCACCCAGTCCGGTTGCCGCGTCGAACCGCTCCCCGCTCCAGTACGGCGGCAGGTCGGCGGCGAAGTCGTTGATGGCCCGGTCGCGTTCCGAGACCGGTTCGGCCACCGGCGGGCCCGAGGCGTTCGACGGGACGTGGCTGCGCGGCTCGTTGACGATCCAGGGCAGCAGCTCCCAGGAGGCGAACGCGGCGACCTTGCCGGCGAAGCCCGGACGCTGCTGCAGCCATTCGAGCACCGTGACGTTGGGGTTCCAGACTTTATCGTTACTGGTGATCCGCGGGTCGGGCGCCCCCGTCAGCAGTTCGTTGTAGCCGGGATACGAAAAGCGGAGCCCGTTGGTAACGCGGACCTCGCTGCCGTGCGCGGGATCGCCGAACACCTGTCCCTGTTTCGCGACCGTCGTCCACAGAAACGGCATCAGCGCCTCGCGGCGCTGCTCGGGCGTGGCGCCGCCGAATGCTTTCTGGACCGGCGCCCCCTCGCTGACGCCGCCCCCCTCCTTGGTCAGCAGCTCGGCCGCCATGCCGCCGAACACTTCCTGCCAGCGCATGCCGTCCATCGTCACCACCAGGACGTGGGTGGCGGAGGGCGCCTGGCGGGCGGCCGGAGAGGCGGCCGCGAGCACGGCCAGCGAGACGGCGGCGAGGGCGCCGCTGAGCGGCAGTGACGTTTTCATCGGCGCATCATAACCCCGGCGCACCGTCCCGACTATAATCGCCGTTCCTCGAGGAGACATTCATGCACCGACCCGTGTTGACCCGCCGATCCGCTCCACTGCTCGTCCTGTCGGCCTGGCTCGGCCTGCTGGCGCCGGCGGCTGCGGCGCCGCCCCAGAGCGCCGCCCGCGTTGCCGCGACGTCGGCCACGGCGCTCGATCGCTATGTGGCGGCCCCCGACCCGAGCTTCGCCTGGAAGGTGGTCCGGAACCTGCCGGCTGAAGGGGCGACCGCCACGCTCCTCGAGATGACCTCCCAGCGCTGGCTGACCGAGCGCGAAGTCGAGCGGCCGCTGTGGACCCACTGGCTCACCGTCGTCCGCCCGGCGCGGGTCACGAGCGACGTGGCGTTTCTCTACATCACCGGCGGCAGCCTCGACCGCGATGCGCCGGCGGCGCCGCCGGCCTGGCTGGTGGAGGCGGCACGCGATACGGGGACGGTGACCGCCGAGCTGCGTCTCGTGCCCAACCAGCCGGTCGTGTTCATGGACGATCCGACCCGCACCGGCCGGTCGGAGGACGACTTCATCGCCTATACCTGGAACAAGTTCCTGCGGACCGGCGACGAGCGCTGGCCGGCGCGGCTGCCGATGACTAAGAGCGCGGTCCGGGCGATGGACGCCGTCACCGCCTTCACCGGCTCGCCGGCGGGCGGCGGCCACGCCGCGAAGCGCTTCGTCGTCTCGGGCGCCTCGAAGCGCGGCTGGACGACGTGGACGACCGCGGCCGTCGACGCCAGGGTCGTCGCCATCGCGCCGGTAGTGATCGACATGCTCAATCTCGAACGTTCGTTCGAGCACCACTACCAGGTCTACGGCGGCTGGTCGGACGCCGTCCAGGACTACGTCGATCAGGGGATCATGAACTGGCTGGGCACGCCGCAGTTCCGGGCGCTGATGAAGATCGTCGAGCCGTACGAGTATCGCCAGCGGCTGACGCTGCCCAAGTTCATCATGAGCGCCGCCGGCGATCAGTTCTTCCTGCCCGATTCCTCGCAGTTCTACTTCGACGATCTCCTAGGAGAAAAGCACCTCCGCTACGTGCCCAATGCCTCGCATTCGCTCGACAAGACCGACGCCATCGAGAGCGTCGAGGCCTTCTACTCCGCCATCGTCAAGGGGGCGCCGCGGCCGAGGATCAGCTGGAGCTTCGACGCCGACGGCTCGATCCGGGTGGTCGCGAAGGACCGGCCGTCGAAGGTCGTGCTCTGGCAGGCCACCAACCCTGACGCCCGCAATTTCCGGCAGGACGTGCTGGGCAACGCCTACACCAGCCGTCCCCTGGCGCCGGCGGGACCGAACACCTGGATCGCTCACGTGGCCAAACCGGCGGCCGGCTATACGGCGTTCTTCATCGAGCTCTCGTTTCCGAGCGGCGGGCGCTATCCCCTCAAGGTGACGACCGCGGTGCGGGTGCTGCCGGAGACGCTGCCGTTTGCCGCCCCCAGACCGCAGGATCCCTCGAAGACGGACACCTCGCCGCCGCAGCCGTTCGACCTGGTGGTCTACGGAGGCACGGCCGGCGGTGTGATGACCGCGGTCGCGGGCGCCCGTGAGGGGTTGAAGGTGGCGCTCCTCGAACCCGGCCGTCATCTCGGCGGGATGGTGTCGGGCGGCCTCGGCTGGACCGACTACGGCAAGAAGGAGGTGATCGGCGGCTACTCCCTCGAGTTCTTCGAGCGCGTCGGTCGGAAGTACGACCGGCCGATCGAATGGCATTTCGAGCCGCACGTCGCCGAAGCGGTCTTCAAGGAGATGGCCGCCGAGGCTGGCGTGCAGGTCTTTCTCGAGCACCGGCTGCGCCAGAAGACCGGCGTGCGCAAGACCGGGGCGTCCATTGCCGAGATCGCGATGGAGAACGGCGCCAGGTTCAGCGGCAAGGTGTTCGCCGACGCCACCTACGAGGGGGATCTCCTCGCGCAGGCCCGCGTCTCCTACACCTGGGGCCGCGAGGGAGAGGCGGCCTTCGGCGAGTCGCTGGCCGGCGTGCGTGAGCAGACCCCGCTGCACCAGTTCAGGGC